>JAICSD010000383.1 GCA_025937075.1 Vicinamibacteria bacterium
CATCGTGGCGCGGCCCTTTCAGGGCCGCGGCCGTCGCGCCTATATCCGGATGAACGTGATCGGGTTCCCTCGTGATTGGAGGAACGTGTCCAGGCCCTTCCACGAGATCACGACGCTGGCGGTGTTGATGTTCGGATGAAAGATCAGCCGCTCGGCGCCGCGCAGATCCTCGTCGATGAGCACGCGCACGAGTCGATCGTGGTCGTGAATCAGCCCGAACGGCGCCACTGACCCCGGCGTCAATCCAAGAGTGGACATGAGACGCTCGGGCGAGCCGAAGCTGAGACGATCGTCGCCAACGATCTTCACGATCTGCCGCAGATCCGCCTGCTTCGAGATCTCGAGCACGACCAGATAGTGCCTGTTGCCCTTCTTGTTCCGGAGAAAGAGGTTCTTGCACTGCGTGCCGTTGATCGCCGCCCAGTGCTGCGCCGCATCTTCTGCCGTGAAGACGGGCGGATGTTCGTAGCGGTCGTAGGAAATGCCGAGCGCATCGAGCGCGCTGTACACGGCGGCTGAGGGATCCATCACGCGGTCGCGGAGCCGCCTGCGCGCCGCGCACGCGTCTTCACGTACGCGGCGATGAAGAGCACTGCCAGAATCAGATCCGGAACCGCGGTCGATGCATCCTGCGCCGAGATGCGCGATTGTCCGTGCAGCACGGCAGCCGTCGCGATGTAGCCAAGCTTCTCCAGGATTGCGGCAATCATGATGGGCCGGAACCGCACCGGATCCCTGCCGATCATCAGAAAGGCAATCTGCCACGCCAGCGTCACGCCGACGAAGCCATAGAAGAAATGCGGATACGACGGCGGCGGCGAGTAATGACGGCCGCTGATGTCAGTCAGGAAATAGAGCGGCACGAGGACCACGATGCCCCAGATCCCCGCGATGGTGAAGACGATCTTCGCGAATTTCATCCGTCGGTGAGATTACCGCGATCCGCGTCAGTCCGCGTAGCGCAGCACCTGGACGCGGACGAACGTGAGCCCGTCGTGGACGAACCGCAGGTTCCGCGCGGCGGCCGTAGACACGTCGATGATGCAGCCCTTGCGATGGTTGCGGCCGTACGGGCCGCGATCGATGACGCGGAGCACGACGCTGCGGCCATTGCGCAGGTTCGTGACGCGCACCACCGATCCCAACGGCAGAGTGCGGTGCGCAGCGACGAGCTCGCGGGCGTCGAATACTTCACCGCTGGCAGTTTTTTCACCCTGGAAACCTGGGCCGTAGTAGGACGCGAGGCCGATCTGAACCGGACCGTAGCGGTGCGGTTGCGGCGGAATCGAAGGCGCGGCGGCACTCATGGTGAATGCCGATACCAGCGACACGGCGAGCGTTGTCAGACCAACCCAGCCGGTCATACCGCACTGCAATGAAAAATGCGGGCCAGATGCCACAATACGGTCCAGGAGCACAACGATGAGCACGCTGTCGCCGCGATTCGAAGAGGCGTTTCGATACGCCGCCGACGTGCACCGCTCGCAGATGCGCAAGGGTACAGGCGCTCCGTACATCGGCCATCTCATGGGGGTCGCGTCGATCGTGCTCGATGACGGCGGGGACGAAGACGAAGCGATTGCGGCGCTCCTGCACGATGCGCCGGAGGATCAGGGCGGGCGCACGCGGCTCGACGACATCCGCGTGCGCTTCGGCGAGGCCGTGGCGAAGATTGTCGAGGACTGCACCGATTCGTGGACGACGCCGAAGGAGCCCTGGGCCGAGCGCAAGACGCGCTACGCCGAGCATGCGCGCACGCTCAGCGCGCCGAGCCTTCGCGTATCCGCGTCCGACAAGGTCCACAACACGTACGTGCTGCTGCGCGATCTCCGCAATCAAGGCGATGCGGTGTGGGCTCGCTACACCGCGAGGCCGGACGATGTACTCACGTACTACCGAAGCCTCGTTCGATCGTTTCGGCAGGCTGGCGGCGGCCGTCTCGTCGACGAGCTGGATCGAATCGTTCGTGCGATCGAGCGGGAGATGGGATATTAGCGAGGTATTCGAGCATCCGGCGGCGATGCTGTATGTCGCGCCGCGTGAGCTCGCGGCGTGGCACGGGCTTCACTGTGCTTCCGCCCGATCTGCGCCGTGCGTCTGCGTGCGTCTGGAACGGAACGACCATGCGACCAGTCTACGGAGGCCCGTGACAGGGCAGGTCACGCAGCCTTATCCGAGGGCTTCGCGCCTCGGAGTCCTGGTCGCCCGCGTCTCCGTTTATGCGGTCCGTTCTACACTGGGCAATATGGTGTCTCGGTTGCGGCGTGTCTCGTTCATCTGTCTTCTGGCGATTGCGTGCTCGGCTGCCTCAGCCCGCGCGGAGTGGACGGCGGCGGTGTACCTCGGCGCGAGCCACACGGTCCCGGCGACGTTGACGGTCGATCTCACCTCCCCTCAAGTCCACGAAATCCACGACGACGTGCATTTCGAGTCGCACTCGTTCGAATCGCCTCAATACTTCGGGTATCGCGGCGGGTGGTTCCCGTCGGCGGACGCGCGCGTCGGGATCGAGGGAGAGCTGACGCACCTGAAGGTCTACGCCGCGGAGGGAGCGCTCGGACCGATGGTGCAGCGCTTCTCCATTTCGCACGGCCTCAACCTCGTGCTCGCCAACGTCGTGTGGCGCACGCCCCTCGGCAAAGGCGTGCGCCTCACCGCGCGCGGCGGCGCGGGCTTCGCCATGCCACACGGCGAGAGCCAGATCCTCGGGGTCTACCAGGAGCAGTACGAGATCTCCTCGGTGGCGTTGCAGGGGGCTGTCGGCATCGAGAAGCGATTCCGTCAGCACATCTCCGCCTTCGGTGAGTTGAAGCTGACGACCGCGAGCCCGAAAGTGCACGTGTCTGGCGGCACGATCGACGGGCGCTACTTCTCGCAGCATGCCGCGTTCGGTCTGGGGGTGTGGTTTTGACGAAGACAATCGCCGCGCTCGCGCTGCTGTTCTCCATTGGTGCGTTTGCGCAGCAGGATACGACGGTCAGAACGCCGGATGTGTTCTACGTGCCAACGCCGCAGGAGGTCGTCGACGCGATGCTGCAGCTCGCGCACGTCACGCCGAACGACGTCGTGTACGACCTGGGCAGCGGCGACGGCCGCATTCCGATCACGGCCGCGCAGAAGTACGGCGCGCGAGGCGTCGGGATCGACATCGATCCTGTTCGCATTCAAGAAGCGCGGGAGAACGCGAAGCTCGCGAACGTCACCGACAGGGTCACGTTCCTGAATCAGGATCTGTTCGAATCCGACTTCAGCGACGCGACCGTCGTGACGCTCTATCTGCTGCCGTCGCTGAACGAGAAGCTGATGCCGAAGCTGAAGAAGGAATTGAAGCCAGGCACGCGCGTCGTCTCGCACGCGTTCAGCATGGGGACGTGGGAGCCGGACGAGAAACGCGAGATCGGCGGCCGGACGATTTACCTGTGGCGAATCCGCTAGAGTCAGAGGTGTAAGCGCAAAGGCGGGTCCTGTCGCGAACAGCCCCACTTCGTGCTCGGCGCCAAAAGCACTGCAACGAGAGGCGCCTGCGGCGCGAAGCGGGGCGCCCCGTTCGCGCCACCCGCGAGAAGCGCTTACATGTGCAGACTGGAAACCACTCAGCGCAGTGCCGAGGGCGCGGGACGCTCCGCGCCGGAAGAAGAGCCCGGCCCGTGCGCCGCGCCCCAGTCCGTGTGCGGTGCGTGATTCTCGACGAGCCAGCCGTACACCAGCCGGCCGTAGCTCTGCCAGCGCATCCCCTTCCGCTCATAGAACGGCGCCAGCGCGCGCTGCACGGCCGGCAGCCGGTAGAACGGCACGCCCGGAAAGTAGTGATGCTCCAGGTGGTAGTTCGAGTTGAGGAACGCGAAGTCCCAGAACCAGTGGCCGCGCATCAGCGTGCCCCACTTGGCGGGATCGGCCGGGTCGATGTCGTAATGCTGGCCGAGGCGGTTCAGCGTGAACGCGATCGGAAAGATGAAGAACACCGGGATGATGTTCGTCCTCAGCGCGGCGTAGAAGCCGAAGAAATACCACACGATCGCGAGGGCGCCGAGATGAAACGCCGTGGAGATCTTGCGCTCGCGATCGATCACGCGGCGCAGCGGCTCGGGATACGACCCGGCTTCGCGCCGTGCCGCGCGGAAATAGATCGGGAACAGCGCGGGCGTGCAGTAGAGCAGCTTGTACCAGCGCTTGTTCACCTTCGGCGAGAGATGCGCGCGCTTCGGATCGTCCTCGTCGGAGCCCAGCTCCGCGTGATGATCCAGGTGCCAGCGGGTGAACTGGCTCGCCGAGATGCCGCTCGGGATCGCGTACATCAGCCCGAGGGTCCGCTCGGCCAGGCGCCGCCGCCGCGCGAACACGTTGTGATGCACGACCTCGTGCAGCAGGACCGTGAAATTGAAGACCGTGAAGCCCTGGACGAGCGCGAGCGGAATCCAGACCAGGGGCTGGTCGAAACGGATGAGGCCCCACGTCGTCAGCGCCAGGATGCCGAACTGGCGAATCGCGATGAGGAAGTGCCGCGCCGCGGTTTTCGTGTGGAAATCGCGCATCTGGGCCCGCGATACGGCCGCACCCAGCTCAGCTCTGAGCGCAGTCGCGTGCTGCGAGTAGAAGTGCGATTTCACGGTGGGTACCATTGTACCGCTGTAGCGCGG
>JAICSD010000124.1 GCA_025937075.1 Vicinamibacteria bacterium
ACCGCGGTCACGCCAAGGGACGTGAGATGGCGTATCGCGGGATCGGACGCCAGCCCCAGGTATGTTCCGCGCAGTGCCTCGGGGATGTCCGGATGCAGCTTCGTGAAGCCCTTCACGTGCAGCTCGTAGATGAGCGTCTCGTGCCACGGCGTGCGCAGCGGGCGATCGTCGCCCCAGGTGAACGCCGTATCGACAACGGCCGCGAGCGGCGCGTGCGCGGCGTTGTCGCGCTCGTCATATGTCGTGTCGTCGTGTCCCGGCTGAAAACCGAAGAGCGATTCGTGCCAGTGCACCGTGCGGCCAACGACCTTGGCGTACGGGTCCATCACGATCTTGTGGGGATTGAAGCGGTAGCCCTGGTTCGG
The DNA here is from genome assembly GCA_025937075.1 of Vicinamibacteria bacterium. The sequence goes on from JAICSD010000124.1 coordinate 366, forward strand.
ATCATACGGGCCGTGAATGCGATAGCCGTAGAGCTGACCGGGCCGCACGTCGGGCAGATACCCGTGCCACACCATGTCGGTCTGTTCTGTCAGCGCAATCGTCAGCGATTCGCTTTCCGCGTCGGACGAATCGAAGAGACACAGCTCGACGCGCGTCGCATGTTCCGAAAAGATGGCGAAGTTCACGCCGACGCCGTCCCATGTCGCTCCGAGCGGATACGGCGACCCCGGCCACACTCTCATCGGTCGATTCAACACAGCAGAGTTGGTACCACGCGGCCGCGCCCCGGCGCAATCCGGCCGAGGTGGGATGGTCTGCCGCTTGCGTCTTGTGCATGGGTGTCCGCGGGTCTGAAAGGCCCGTGCACGGCATCCCGTAGGGCGGCCTTTCAGGGCCGCCAACATGCATCGAAGGAGCTCAACGAATGGATTACAGCAAAGAGATTTCCACGCTGAACGAGTTGATTCAGACGTGCCGCGATGGCGAGAACGGATTCCGGACCGCGGCCCAGGGCGTGAAGGATCAGCACGTCAAGGCGATGTTCGAGCGCTTCTCGCGGCAGCGCGCGGAGATGGCGCGTGAGCTGCAGCAGCAGGTGCGCGCGCTCGGCGGGACACCGGACGAGAGCGGCAGCGTGTCCGCATCGCTGCACCGCGGCTGGATGAACATCAAGTCGCTGGTGACCGGCAACGACGACAACGCCATCATCGCCGAAGCCGAACGCGGCGAGGACGTCGCGAAGTCCGCGTACCAGAAGGCGCTCACTCAGAATCTTCCGGCTGGCGCCCGCACGCTCGTCGAGGCGCAGGCGGCGATCGTCCGCACCGCGCACGACGAGGTGCGCGCGCTGGAGAAGGCCCACGCGCGGTAGCTGACGCCAGCTACACTTGGGCCATGCAAGTGGAAAACGACCGCGCCCTGTCGGCGCTCCGCCGCTGGGCGCGGTTGTTCGACAGTGCCTTCCGCATCCCGGGCACGACCATCTCGTTTGGCCTCGATCCGCTGATCGGCCTCGTTCCGGGGCTCGGCGATCTGATGTCGCCCGCGCTGACGCTGTTGATTCTGTGGCAGGGCGCGGCGATGCGCGTCCCGAAAATCGTCCTCGTCCGGATGGTGCTCAACGCGATTCTGGACGCCGGTCTCGGCGCGATCCCGCTTCTCGGCGATCTGTTCGACTTCGCATGGAAGGCGAACGAATGGAACCTCCGGCTGCTCGAGCGCCACGCCGTCGCCGGCGCGCGCGCCACGTCGGGTGACTGGCTCTTCGTCAGCCTCTGCCTCCTCATCGTCATCGCCGCGGCATTCATGCCGCTGATCGTGATTGTGTGGATCGGACGGCGGTTCGTGTAGTCGAATCCCGAATCCCGAATCCCTCATCCCGGGCCCCGGCGCTATTCGCCGAGCAGCTCGCCAACGGGCTGCAGATCCTCGATGTGATCGCAGACGGCCTTGAGCATCATCAGCATCGGCACGGCGAGGACGGCGCCCCAGATACCCCAGATCCAGCTCCAGAACAGGAGGCCGATGAAGATTGCGACCGGGTTCATCTGAGCCGCCCGCCCCATGAGCGTCGGCGTGAGCAGAAATCCTTCGAGGCTCGTGATGAGGAATGCAACGCCGCAGACGATCATCGTCCGCGACAGGCTGTCGAACTGCAGGAATGCGACGATGCCGAGGCCGCCGGTGACGATGACAGGCCCGAGATACGGGATGGAATTGAAAATCCCGGCGAGCAGGCCCCAGATGATCCACTGATTGAGACCGAGCCACCACAGCGCGACCATCGTCGCGCCGCCCACGAGCGCGCTCGTGAGCACCTGGACGCGAATGAAGCTGGCAATCTGCAGATTGATGTCGTCGAGGATCTGGACCGTCAGCTTCTTCTCGCGCAGATGCGGCCCCGCGATCTTGACGATCTTGCGCTTGTAGAGATCGCCCGCGACGAGCAGGAAGTACACGAGGAACAGGATCATCGCGGCCTGTCCCGTTGCGCCGAGCAGGCCCATGCTTCCCCAGTAGAGATAGTTGCTCGCGTTGAACGCCGGCTGGACGACCTGCACTTTCGTGACGCCGTCCGGTGCCGGCGCTTTCGACGGCTGCGAGGCCTCGGTTGCCGTCTTCTCGAGCGCGTTCGCGGCGCGCTGCACTTCGTGCAGTGCACCCGCCGGACGGCGATTCGCGCGCACGCGGTCGCGGATGCGCTCGGCTGCCTGCGGGACCTGCGACACGATCTGCATCGCCTGGTCGGTCAACGAATAGGCGCCCACGCCAATCCCCGCGACGAGCACCAGCAGGACGACTGCCGCGCCGATCGACCGCGGGACGGCGACCCGGCCGAGGGCCGTCACGAACGGATCCAGCGCGTAGGCGATCAGAATGCCGATCACGATGGGAATCAGCACGGACCGCGCGTACTGCAGCATCATGACCGCCGCGATCGTTGCCAGCGTCGTCAGTGCGATGCTGGGGATGTCCATCGGGACGTCTGCTGAGACCGCCGGGGCATCCTCCGGATCGTCGTCGCGGTTCGCGGCCTTGTTGCCGTCAGTCATTAGAATCGAATGTTACCGCTCAGAATCGAATGTTACTCCGCGACAGACGATGTGCTGCGCGTGAGGCCGCCCGTATCGTGAAGGTCAGCGATTTCGATTTCCACCTGCCGCCCGAGCTGATTGCTCAGACGGCAGCGCCGCGCGGCGCCTCGCGCCTGCTCGTGCTCGAGCGGACGAACGGCGCGGTGCGCCACCTGCACGTGCGGGATTTGCCCGCACTGCTCGTAGCCGGCGATCTACTCGTCCTGAACGATACGCGCGTGTTTCCCGCGCGACTGCTCGGTCACCGCGTCCCAAGCGGCGGGGCCGTCGAATGTCTGCTGCTTGAACGCGTCCAGCCTCCCGCCTCCATCCTCCAACCTCCTCACGCGCAGCTGTGGTCCGCGCTCATGCATCCCGGCCAGAAGCTGAAGCCTGGTGCGCGCGTTACCTTCGAAGGCGAAGGCGGCGTGCTGTTCGCCGAAGTGCTCGAGCGGCAGTTCTTCGGCCGCCGCCTGATCCGCCTGTGGACCGAGGACGGGCGCGACATCGACGCTATCGTCGACGCCATCGGGCACATCCCGCTGCCGCCGTACATCCATCGCGCTGATGAACCGGACGACCGCGAGCGCTACCAGACCATCTTCGCCGCGGTGCGAGGATCGGTCGCGGCGCCAACGGCCGGTCTGCACTTCGATCGCACGCTGCTGGATGCGCTCGATCGCGCCGGCGTGCGCCGCGCGGCCATCACGCTGCATGTGGGATACGGCACGTTCAAACCGGTGCGTGCGGAACACGTCGAGGATCACCGCGTCGATCCGGAACCGTACGTGATCGGCAACGCGGCGGCGGCGGCGATCAACGCCGCACTCGAGGAGGGTCGGCGGATCGTCGCGGTCGGCACCACGACGACACGGGCGCTCGAGGACGCGGCCTCGCGAGCAGGCGGGCGCGTGCCCGCCGGCAGCGGAATGGCGTCGCTCTTCATTCACCCGGGTCATGAGTTCCGGGTGATCTCGGGGCTCCTGACGAACTTTCATCTGCCGCAATCCTCGCTGCTCATGCTCGTGTCGGCGTTCGCCGGCCGGGAGCGCACGCTCGATGCGTATCGTGAGGCCGTCGCCGAGCGGTACCGCTTCTACAGCTACGGAGACGCGATGCTGGTGGTGTAGCCTGCCGGGATTCGGGACTCGGGACTCGGGATCGGCCCTGGTTCAGGAACTCGGACGCTGCGGACCCCGGATCCCGGACCCCGCCCCGCGCTATAGTCAACCCGTGCCCTTCACCTACGACGACTTCGACCTCTCCGGCGTGCGGACCTACCCGCTCGCGTCGCGCCAGAGCAAGGCGAACGCGGCGGATTTCGCGAAACCGTACCGGCCCGGCTCGGGCGTTCGCGGTCTTCTCTCGTCGCTTCCATCGCTGCTGGCCGCCTCCGACTTCAACGCGGTGGTCGCGGCCGTGCGGCGGGCGCACGATGACGGCCGCGGCATCGTCTGGGGTTTCGGCGCACACGTGTTGAAGACGGGACTTTCTCCTGTCTTGATCGATCTGATGGAGCGCGGATTCGTCTCGGCCGTGGCGACCAACGGCGCGGGCATCATTCACGATTTCGAGCTGGCGCTCGCGGGTGCGACGTCGGAGGACGTGGACGAAGCGCTGGGGCCCGGGCGTTTCGGCATGGCGGACGAAACGGGCCGGCTGCTGAACGGCGCGATCAACGACGGCGTCGCGAAGGGGCTCGGGCTCGGGCAAGCCGTCGCCCGATATCTTCAGGCGGCGGCTCCTCCCTGCGCGTCACTCAGCGTCACGGCGGCGGCCGCGCGTCTGCAGATTCCGATCACGGTGCACGTCGGGATCGGCACGGACATCATTCACATGCATCACGCCGCGTCCGGCGCAGCCATTGGCGAGGGAAGCCTTCGCGATTTCCGGTACTTCGTTTCGAGCGTGGCGCGCCTCGAGCACGGCGTATATCTCAATTGCGGCTCTGCGGTCATGCTCCCGGAGGTGTTTCTCAAAGCGGTCGCGCTCGCGCGCAATCAGGGGCGGTCGCTCGAGGGCCTGACGACGGTGAACCTGGACTTCATGCGGATGTATCGTCCCCAGACGAACGTCGTGTCGCGCCCGGTGGCCGGCATCGGCAAGGGCTATTCGCTCGTGGGCCATCACGAGATCATGATTCCGCTGCTCGCGGCGGCGCTCGTCGAGCCTTGATCGTGGGCGTTCCGTTCGAGCGCGTGCAGCAGTACCGCGTTCTCGAGCGCATCGGGCGCGGCGGCATGGGGGAGATTCATACCGCGCGCGACGAGCGGCTCGGGCGGGTGGTGGCGTTGAAGACGATTTCGGTCGGCGCGGTGCCCGATCCGCGCGCACGCGGACGTCTCCTCGCCGAGGCGCGGGCGGCGGCGTCGCTGTCACACCCCTTCATCTGCACCATTCACGAAGCCATCGAGCACGAAGGCGCGCCCGTGATCGTCATGGAGTACGTGCGCGGCGAGACCGTCGCGCAGCGCGTCGAGGCAGGGCCGCTCCCGCCTCACGAGGTGCGCCGCATCGGCCGGGAGGTTGCCGAGGCGCTCGCAGCGGCGCACGCGCAGGGCATCATCCATCGCGACATCTCCGCGGCGAACATCATGCTCGCCGAGGACGGACACGTGAAGGTGATGGATTTCGGCCTGGCCGCGACAACAGCCGCGCGGACCGCGTCGATCGATGCGACGGTGACCGCCGCGCATCCGACCGCGGGGCTCGTGCTCGGCACCCCCGCGTACGTCGCCCCCGAAATTCTCCGCGGCGAGTCGGCGACCGCGCACTCGGATCTCTATGCGCTCGGCGTCGTGCTCTACCTGCTGGCGACCGGACGCCTTCCGTTCGCAGGCGACACGATGGGTGCGCTGGTCGCCGCCGTTCTCACGCACACGGCGGTCGCGCCACGATCGATCGTGCCCGCGCTGCCATGGGCGCTCGAAGCGGTCATCATGCGGCTGCTCGCGAAGGATCCTGCGAACCGCTACGCATCAGCGGCGGCGGTCGCGGAAGCGCTGGCGGCGCCGTCGACGGAGGCACCCGGCCGAGGCGCGGCGCGATCCGTCGCGGTGCTGCCATTTCGTCCGCTCGGACAGGCCTCGTCGGATGCGGAGCTGGGCGTCGGCCTCGCCGACGCGACGATCACCGACCTCGCGGCCATTCGCTCGCTGCTCGTACGTCCGACCGCCGCGATCCTGTCGTACGCGCAGCGTGCGGTCGATCCCGTGCAAGCCGGACGCGAGCTCTCCGTCGACGCGGTGGTCGATGGCAGCCTGCAGCGGAGCGGAAACCGCGTGCGCGTCACCGTGCAGTTGCTGAGCACGTCGGACGGCCGTCCAATGTGGGGCACGAAGGTGGACGCATCCGTCGACGACGTCTTCCGCCTGCAGGACGATGTGTCGAGGGAGATCGTGAAGGCGCTCGCGATCGAGCTCACGGATGCGGATGAGCGCCGGCTCGAACGCGTGACGCGGGCCGCAACGGGGGCTCGGGAGCACTATCTGCGCGGACGCGTGCACCTGGCGCACGAGGATCGCGATCACGTCGATGCGGCGATCCGCGAATTCGAACAGGCGCTGGAACTGCACTCCGAGTTCCCGCTCGCCTACATCGGGCTCGCATCCGCATACGGGCGCATTGCGTTCACGTTCGATCCCGAGTCCGACTACTACGCGCGCGCGGTCGAGATGACCGAGCGTGCGCTGAGCGTCGACCCGCAGCTCCCGGAAGGGCGCTACCTGCGCGCGCGGCTTGCGTGGGCGCCGAACGCGGGCTTCCAGCACGAGACGGCGATCCGCGAGGCGGCCGCGGCGATGGATGCGAGCCCTGGCCTGTACGAAGCGCACGACATCCTCGGGGTCGTGCTCGCGCACGTGTCGATGCTCGAGGAATCGGCGCGCGAGTTCGAGCGATCGCTCGCGATCAACCCGCGCGACAGCTTTGCGTACATGCACCTCGGCCTGGCGCGGCTGTACGCGGGTGACTGGAAGCCAGCGCTGGAGATCTCGCAGGAAGTGTGGCGGCGCGAGCCGTCCCCCTGGGCTGCGTACCAGCTCGCGCTGGCGCACGTGCAGCTCGATCAGCTGGACGAGGCCGAGCGGATGTCGGCCGTCGGTTCGGAGCGCTTCCCGTCCGACGTGCTGTTCTACTCCCTCAACGGCGTGATGGCGGCGCTGCGCGGCGACACTGCGGCCGCCGGCCGTCAGGTGCAGATCACGATCGAGCACCGGAAGGCCTTCGGCCACTACCATCACGCGCAGTACGACGTCGCGTGTATCCATGCGCTCGCGGGTCGCCCGCAGCAGGCGCTCGAGTGGCTCGAATCAGCGGCCGCGAACGGGTTCCCCTGCGCAGGCTTCTTCCGGCGCGACCGCCTGCTCGACTCTCTGCGCCCGCTCGAGGGGTTCGTGCAGCTGCTGGGCAGACTGGAATCGGAGACGCTTCGTTATCGTCAGGCGTACACCGAATCGCGCACGCATTCGAACCCCTCGAGCGGGACGTCGAACCCTGAACCCCGAACCCAGCCCTGAGCCCCGTCGAACCCCCGAACCAGCTATAATTACGGTTTCCCGCCGGTGTAGCTCAGTTGGTTAGAGCACGCGGCTCATATCCGCGGAGTCCGGGGTTCAAGTCCCTGCACCGGCACCACCTTCTTTCTTCGCTGTCAATGCTGCATGTCGCTCCTCTCGCGCGTTCTGCGCACGATCGAGCGTGAGCGTCTCGCGCCGGCCGGCGCGCGCGTGCTGGCTGCCGTCTCGGGCGGCGCCGATTCCGTCGCGCTGCTGCTGATCCTTCATGAGCTCGATGCGGGCGGTCACATCGTGCTCGCCGGCGTGGCGCATCTGAATCATCTCCTCCGCGGCCCTGAGGCAGACGAGGACGAAGCATTCTGCGCGGCCGCGGCTGCTCGGCTGAACGTCCCGTTCGTGTCCGAGCGCATCGATGTCCGGCAGCTTGCGCGCGAGCAGAAGCGATCGGTCGAGGATGCCGCACGGCGCGCGCGCTACGCCTTTCTCGAGCGCGCCGCCGATCGTCTCGGGGCCGATGCCATCGCCGTTGCGCACACGCGCGACGATCAGGCGGAGACGTTTCTACTCCGGCTGATTCGCGGCGCCGGGACGCGCGGCCTGGGTGGGATCCGGCCCCGCGTCGGGCGGATCGTCCGTCCGCTCCTCGATCTCGATCGCGTCGAGCTCAGGACGTACCTGGAAGAGCGCGCCGAGTCCTATCGCGAGGACGCCTCGAACGCGGACGTCTCCATTCCGCGCAACCGTGTGCGGCACGAGCTGCTGCCGCTGCTGCAATCACGGTTTTCGCCGGCGATCACGGATGTGCTCGCGCGCGAAGTCGTCCTCGCGCAGCAGGACGAAGACTTTCTTCATCATCAGGCAATCGAACTGGCGTCCCGGATCGTCTCAAGAGAGCAGGGGACGAGTGGCGAATCCGTTCGGATCGATGCGGCGGGGCTTGGATCGGCGCCTCTCGCGTTGTCCTCCCGCGTGGCACACGACGTGCTGTCGCAACTGGCCGGATCTCGTCCCATCAGCTTCGATCACGTACAGCGCCTGCTGGCGCTGTCGGCCGGTGAGGCCCGCAGAGTTGTCAGCGTGCCGGGGGGACGTGCGGTGCGGGCCGGGGACGTCATCATGCTGCGGCCCGGACGAGCCGAAAAGCCGCATGAGGCGAACCGTTTCGCCTTTTTGTTGTCTATACCTGGTGAGGTCCAATCGGTTGCCCACGGGTGGGCGATTGCAGCCGAACCATTACCAGGGCTTCCGCCGGCTGCGCCGCTCGCGGCCCGAGGGCACGAAGTAGCAGTTGCGGCGGACGCGCTGGTGGGACCGTTGGCTGTTCGAAGCCGCAGGCAGGGAGATCGCTTTCGCCCGCTTGGCGCGCCTGGAGCCCGGAAGCTGCAGGATTTCCTCGTCGATCGGAAAGTACCCCGGACCGATCGCGACGCCCTGCCGCTCGTCGTCGACGGCCGTGATCGGATCGTGTGGGTGGTAGGGCTCGCGGTGGCTGAGGGGTTTCGGGTCCGCGACCGCTCGCAAGGCGTGATACTCTTGAAAGTCAAGCGTTTAGGAGGTCCAGGGTGAATTCGACCCTCAAGAGCCTGCTGTTCTGGATGGTCCTGATAGTCGTGGGCGTCCTGATCTGGCAGTTTTCGACCGGCCTGCAGCGGAACGAGACGCCGATGCCGTTCTCGGCCTTCCTCGGCCACGTCGACAAAAACGAAGTGGTCTCCGTGACCATTACCGGAAACGAGATCACCGGCCAGCTCTCGACCTCCGCCAGCGGCGACGGAAACACGAAGTTCCGCACCTACGCGCCTCCGCAGTACGAGGGCCTCGGCAACAAGCTGTGGGACAAGGGCATCCAGATCACCGCGAAGCCCGAGAGCACCAGCCCGTGGGCGACGCTGCTGTATTCATGGGCACCCATCCTCCTGATGATCGGCTTCTGGCTCTTCATGATGCGCCAGATGCAGAGCGGCGGGAACAAGGCGCTGTCGTTCGGGAAGAGCCGCGCGAAGCTGTCGTCGAGCTCGCAGAAGAAGGTGACGTTCAAGGACGTCGCGGGCGTTGACGAAGCGAAGGAAGAGCTCCAGGAGATCATCGAGTTCCTCAAGGAGCCGCAGAAGTTCCAGAAGCTCGGCGGACGCATTCCGAAGGGCGTCCTCCTGATGGGCCCTCCGGGAACGGGCAAGACGCTGCTCGCGCGCGCCGTGGCGGGTGAAGCCAACGTCCCGTTCTTCTCGATCAGCGGATCCGACTTCGTCGAGATGTTCGTCGGCGTCGGCGCGTCGCGCGTGCGCGATCTGTTCGAGCAAGGGAAGAAGAACGCACCGTGCATCGTGTTCATCGACGAGATCGACGCGGTCGGGCGTCACCGCGGCGCGGGCCTCGGCGGCGGACACGACGAGCGCGAGCAGACGCTGAACCAGTTGCTCGTCGAGATGGACGGCTTCGAATCGAACGAAGGCGTGATCCTCGTCGCGGCGACGAACCGTCCCGACGTGCTCGATCCTGCCCTCCTTCGTCCGGGCCGTTTCGATCGTCGAATCGTCGTCAATCGTCCCGACGTCAAGGGGCGCGAGGGGATTCTCGCCGTCCACACGAAGAAGATTCCGCTGTCCGACGATGTGAACATCCACGTGCTGGCGCGCGGCTCGTCCGGATTCTCGGGTGCGGATCTGGCCAACCTGGTGAACGAGGCCGCGCTCAACGCGGCGCGGTTCAACCAGAAGGTCGTTCGGATGAGCGACTTCGAGTTCGCGAAGGACAAGGTCCTCATGGGCTCGGAGCGCCGT
>JAICSD010000401.1 GCA_025937075.1 Vicinamibacteria bacterium
CTACAACAACACGTTTTACACGCTGCGGCTGCTGGACTGCGACTTCGACCCGCACCGCGCGGTCGGGGGTCGTGAGTTCTCGAACGTGATTCGCAGCCAACTCGAGACCAGGAACATCGCGACCGGCAACCGGACGTCATTCCGGCTGGAGTACGGCGTCGCCGGCGATCTGAAGGCGGTGCCGATGCGCATTGTGTTTCGCCCCAAATGGTGGTTCGAAGCCGAGTTGCTGCTCGACGACCAGGCCGGCGCTGACGCGGCGCGCCAATAGGAGAGGTCGAACATGTTGGCATTGATAGTTGGAGGGACCGATACCAAGCGGGCGGCGGCCGATCCGCCGCTGATCATCGGCGGCCTGTCGCTCGTCGAGCGTGCCGTTCTCGCCGCCCAGCGCGCCGGTATCGTGCGGAGTGTGGTCGTCGGCGTGTCGGACCCCGGCGGGGAAGTGACCGGACGGCTGCGCGCGCGCGGCGCGAACGTCAGCTTCGTCGATTGGCGTTCGCTCCAACACCTCGACACCGCGGGCGGCCTTCTGTTGATCAATGAGGGCGTGCTCGTCGAACCGCGCGCGGTCGAGCAACTACTCGAGGTCCACAGCACTCAGGGCGGTCCCGGCGTGCTCATGGCCGTCGGAGACGCGACCGACCCTGATCTCGCGGTTCTGCCCGCGAGCGGCGCCGACGCCCTCATGGGAGCAGCCTCCGCCCAGGCGTTCCTGGCGCGACTCGCCCTGTTGGCGCCGTGGGAGGAGGTCTCGGTCGCGCCGTTCTTCTGCCGGCGCCTTGACCCCGGCTGTGATCCCGCGGCGGTCGAGACCGCCTACATCCAGCACCAGAACGGACGCGAGAGCTTCTTCACGAAAAAGATCCGGAAATTCTCGGTGCCGCTGAGCCGCGTGCTCGCGCGACGGGGCGTCGGACCCAACGTGGTGACGTTCATGGGCCTGCTCCTCGCGGTGGCTGCGGCGATGGCGGTGAGCGTCGATATATATGTCGTGTCGCTGATCGGCGCACTGCTCTATTACGCGAGCATGGTCCTCGACTGCAGCGATGGAGAAGTCGCGCGGCTGACGTTCCGCGACTCCCGGTTCGGCGCGTGGTTCGAAACGGCCGTGGACTACGTCACCTATTTCCTGCTCCTCGGTGCGCTGGTGCTGGCCGGTCAGGCGCGCGGTGACGGCGGGCGCGAACTGGAGGCCGCGATGATCGCGGTCGCCGGCAGCCTCGTCGTTGTAGCGGTCGCGGGATACCTCCGGCAACGGGTGGCAGGGAAGGATCCGGGACAGTTCGACTATGCGGCGGCGGCGGTGCTCAGATCGTCGACGCCCTTCCATCGGTTCGCCCGCTGGGGCCGGCAGTGGATCAAGCGAAGCACCATCGCCCACCTGATCGTCGCGTTCGCGATCGTGGACCAACTGTGGGTCATGATCTATCTCTGGGCATTCGGCGCCGTCGTCGCGTCGGTCGTCATTCTCGCGGTCGAGCCCTTCGTCGTCCGGCGCGTGAAGGTCGCCGCACCCGGAGCGCAGGCATGACGTCGGTGGGAGACGATCTGCCGAAGGAGACGCGGCGAATCGGCGTCGTGCCGGCACGCGCTATCGTGCTGGCGGCAGGCCGAGGCACCAGGTTGAGGCCCCACACGAGCGACCGGCCGAAATGCCTGATCGAGATCGACGGCCGCACGCTGATCGAGAGGCAGATCGAGGCGTTGGCCGAGTGCGGCGTGACGGACGTCGTCGCCGTGGTCGGCTACCGGCATGACGTCGTTCGCCGCACCATGGGCAATCGCGTGCGGTACATCGAGAACCGCCGCTATGCCGAGACGAACAGCCTGTACTCCTTGTGGCTCGCGGCCGAGGAGCTGCGCGACGGCGCGCTGGTGATCAACTCCGACGTGCTCGCTGCGCCGCTGCTGTTCGAGCGGATCTGCCGCGCCCGCGCCGAGGACGCCGTCCTCGTCGATCGCGATCAGGCGTGCGGTGTCGAGGAGATGCGGGTCACGATCCGGGACGGCCTTGTCGTGGACTTTGGCAAGAACCTGCCGGTCGCGTGTTGCCACGGCGAGAACGTCGGCATGGTCAAGTTCGGCGCCGAAGGCGCGCGCCAGCTTCGCAAGGATCTCGCCCACCTCGTCGAGACGGGACATGAGCAGGACTGGGCGCCGTTCGCGTTCCGGGAGCTCGCGCGGACGTGGCCGCTCCATGCGATCGCGACCGACGGATGCCCCTGGATCGAAATCGACGATCCGCCGGACCTGGAACGCGCGCGCCGGACGATCGCTCCCGCCATCCTCGCGCTCGAGATGGCGGTGCGCGTCAAATGAAGAAATGGTCGATCTCGCCCCGAGCCAGGCAACGCCTCGGGCGATGGCTGATGCCGATCGCCGCGGTGGGCGGCCTGGCGTTGCTCGTGTACGCCATTGTCGACATCGGCGTCCACGAGATCCTGCAGACGCTCGTCATCCTGGGACCGATTCTGCCGATCGTTCTCGCCATCACCTTTTTCAAGTATCCGTTGCAGGCAGCAGCCTGGCGCCTGGCGCTGAAGCCGGAGATGCGGCCTCGGTGGCCGCCGTCGATCGCGGCCACGCTCAGCGGCGACGCGCTCGGATATCTCACGTGGGCGGGGCCGCTCACCGGCGAGCCGTTGAAAGCGTATCTCGTTCGCGACCTCGTGCCGGTGGCGGTTGGCGTCACAGCCGGAGCAGCCGAACGGCTGCTGTACAACGCGACCGCGGCCGTCGTCATCGTGGTCGCGGCTGCGCTCGCGCTTCCTGTTCGTCACACCCGCTGGCTCTTCGTCGGGATTCTGGCAATCGCGATCGCTGGTGGCCTCACGTCGTGGTGGGCATGGACGCACCGCGGGCGCACCGTGGCTCGATCGGCGTCCGGGGGCCGAACGGGCGTGATTGCGTCGGTGGCGCATGACCTGTGGCGGGAGCGGCCGGGAGCGCTCGCCGCCATTGTAGGGATCGAGGTGGCCCAGCACGCGCTGCTCATGTGCGAAGCGTACGTGATGCTCGCCGCCATGGGTGCGCAGCCAGGTCTACGAACCGTCGCGATCTTCGAAGGCCTCACGAAGGCGGTGAACACGATTGGAGGGATTGTCCCGGGAAGGCTCGGCATTGCCGAGGGAGGCACCGCGCTCGCCGCCGGTGCGCTCGGGCTCGGGGCCAGCTACGGAATGGGCCTCGCGCTCATGCGCCGGGTCCGCGCCGTGGCGTGGGGTGTCGTGGGTCTGCTGCTCCTCTGGCAGCGCGAATACCACGCGCGCAGGAGGATTCTGCGCGCGGCCGAACAGGTCGCCCACCGCTGATATCCTCCCGGCGTGTGCCTACGGCGTCAGCGCGTCGAGTGGAGGAACCCCGATGGTCGCCAGCAGCGGATAGTGATCAGAGGCCTCCCGGTGGTGAGAGACCCAGCCGCCGCGCAGCGTGAGGTGCTTGACGAAAATCCAGTCGAGCGGGTGCGGATGCCGCACCGCGGTCTTGCGCGAGTCGTTCGCGTGCCCAAGGGCGTCGGCAAATCCCTGACTCAGGATGGATTGCACGACGGGGGAGCGCAGCGGCGGCCCTGTATTGAGATCTCCCGCCAGGATGACGGGCGCGGCGGCGCCGTGCAGGCGAACGTAATCGGCCAGCATCTCGTTGACCTGGCGCGCGCGGAATCGGTCGCCGCGGGCGCTTTCGATGTGCACGTTGTAGATGACCACACCGCACGACCGCGCACAGAGGACGATCCGGCCGCCCCGCCGGGGCTGAAACGGGTCGAGCCGCCACCGCAGATTCGCCTGGCTCTTGAAACCCAGCACAGAGGCGTCGCTGATCGGATACCGGCTCAGGATGCATTGGCCCGTGAGCGCCGGGCGCCGGCCGCGTCCCTCCCCGATCTCCTGGAACTCTCCCGCAAACACCCAGTTCATGCCGAGCGCGTCAGCCAGATCGCTGGCAATTCTGCGGTCGCCGCTGCGGCGGCACATCCAGTCCACCTCCTGCAGGGCGTGGACATCGGCCTGGAGCGCGGCGAGCACGGTGAGCACATCATCGAACTGCGTGCCGCGGGCGATGTTCCATGAGACGACGCGGATTTCGTGCGGTCGTGACAGGGCCGAGCCGACCCGCGCCTGATCGCCAACAATGCGCTGGATCTCGCGATCGTCCAGCCGGCGTTCAGACCCGTAACCGACCCGGGACAACAACCCGCGAACCATTCTCGACGCGGACATGTGGCTGATCCTGCCCGGCAAAACCTC
>JAICSD010000257.1 GCA_025937075.1 Vicinamibacteria bacterium
CGCGCCGGCAAGCACGTCCTGTGCGAGAAGCCGCTCGCGCTGACGGTCGCGGACGTCGATCGCATTCGGTCGACTGCGTCGCGCACCGGCCGCATCGCAGCGGAAGCGTTCATGTACAGGAACCACCCCCTCACGCTTGCCGTGGAAGCCCTCGTGCGAGCCGGAACGATTGGTGCACTCCGGCTGATTCGCGGCGCCTTCAGCTTTCCGCTCACGCGCGAAGGGGACATCCGCTTGAACGCGGCGCTCGGGGGAGGCTGCCTGTGGGATGTCGGCTGCTATCCGGTGAGCTACGCCTGCCTGGTGGCCGGCCGCGCACCCGTCGAAGTCTTCGGATGGCAGACGCTCGAGTCAGGCATAGACGTCGAATTCTCGGGTCTGCTGCGGTTCGACGATGGGATGGTGGCGCAGTTCGATTCGGGATTCAGAGCGCCGTTCCGCGCGGAGATGGATGTGATCGGAAGTCAGGCGCTCGTGTTGATCGAGCGCCCGTTCAAGGCAGGACCGCAGAGCCGGTTGAGGCTCGTGCAGAATGACGAGGCGGCGGATCTGCCGTTCGACGCGCAGCCATCCTACACGAACCAGATCGACGAATTCGCCGCCGCCGTGCTCGACGGCGCGCCGCCGCGCGTGCCGCTCACCGAATCGCGCCGGACCGTGTCCGTGATCACCGCGCTGTATCGATCGGCAGCTCAGAACGCACCGGTACGGCTCGACTCAGGGGCAGACGGTCGCGACCATCTTCAGTGATTTCACACCAAGGAACGGGAGGCCCTTGAGATCTCCCTTCACCTCGGACTTGCTCTCCGTCTTTCCGGTCGTTCCTTCCGTCTGCGTCTCGACCTTGATCTTGCCCTTGCCCTGGTCGGCGGCCTTGCCCGTGATCTCGACGCGATGGCCCACGTGCTTGTCGATATCGTCGAGGTCGTCATCGTCGGTCGCCGCCAGCACGTACGAGCCTTGCGCGCCCTTCTTTCCGGCGGCGTTGGTGAGCACATAGGTTCCATCGGACGAATGCTCCACGCAGCCGGTGAGCGTTATCTCTTCGCCGTCTTCGACCTTCACCTTCGTCTTCGATTTGTGCTCGACGGTCTGCGCGGACACGAGTCCCGCCGCAAGCACAACCGCCGTAAACGTATAGCCGAGCTTCATGTCGCATTCCTCCGCGGTTCGTTGATGCACGGCGGAGGCCAGCTGCGCCCCCCGGCGCGAGAGGTGCCTCGCCTCCGCCTACTTGCCGCCCGACGGTTGCGTGAGGATTGCGGACTTGTCGACGTACGGCCGCAGGTTCCACTCGAAGAACGCCCACGTCCGGTTCCACGAGTCGATCTGCTCGGGCGTATCCCGCCGCTCGAGCGTGTTCGGATCCACGCGCCTGCTGAACGTATGGCCGCCGCCGGCAGCCCCCGGCGGTGGATCCACGTAGATCTTCGTTTCGGCGAGCTGCGGCTTTCGCGATCGCAACGCGTCGATCATCTGCTGATCCTCGACGAAGTTCACGTCCGTGTCGTTCGTCGCCACGTGCACGAGCAGCGGCACCTCGAGCTTGTCGACGCTGTACAGCGGAGACCGCTGAATGTACAAATCGGGATTCTCGAACGGCAGCGCGCGAATGGCCTTCTGGGTCGCGAACTCGCGCTGATAAGCGGGCCCCTTGTACGAGAGGCGGAACACGAGGTTGGTCACCGGCACGATTGCGGCGGCGGCCTTGAACGGCGTCGGCTCGCGGAAGACGGAGAACAGCGTGATGTAGCCGCCGTGGCTCCAGCCCATGATCCCGAGCCGATCCATGTCGACGTGCGGCAGCGTCGAGAGATAGTCCACGGCGCTCAGCACGTCGTCGATCTCGTAGCCGCCGTAGTCGATCTCGCGATGAAACGCCTCGCCGAAGCCGGTGCTGCCGCGGTACTCCGGACAGATGATCACGTAGCCGCGCTCCACGGCCTCGCGGACGAAAGGCCACATGGTGATGTCCCAGTTGCCGTGAACGCCGCCGTGCACCCACACCATGGCCGCGTGCCCGCGCGGGCCGCGCTTGCTGATTGGTTGAAACAGATAGGCGGGGATGTCGAGATCGCCTATGCGGCTGCGGAAACTGACCTTCCTGAAATCAACGACGCCGTTCGTGACCTGACGATAGCGTCGATCGATCTCCGCCTTGCGCGCCTCGTCTCGCGCGAAGTCGTAGCCCGCCGAATGGTCCGCCGGATCGATGCTGACGAAGAGCCGCTTCGCGCGCTCCGCGTCGGTCGCCGGAGCGGCGGCGCCGCCCTTCGCAGCCTGCCCCGAGCGGGGTGACTCCTGCGCGCTGGCAAACGTGACGAGCGCGGCGACGATCGCCGCGGAAAGTGCGGTCCTGTACATGACCATCGCTGCCTCGTGAGGCCGCGGCTCGCCCGGAAGCTCGCGCGAGCCGGCGCGGATGTTTTACCACGCCGGCAGCGTGGAGTCGTTCGCTGCGTCCCGGCAGCGCTCGGCACAGTCATGTCTTGCGCCGGAGGCGGAGCTGCTCACGAATAGCCGCGAGCACGCGGTCGGGCGTGGCGGGCTTTGCCAGAAACGCGTCGCAGCCGCACTCCTGCGCGCGCGCCTGATCTTCCGGGAACGCACAAGCGGAGACGGCTATGACCGGGACATTACATTGCGGCAGGCGGCGGCGAAGACGACGGACGAATTCCCAGCCGTCCAGAAACGGCATCCGCAAATCCAGAATGACGACATCCGGGTGATTCGCGACGATCTGCCGCAGCGCGTCGCGCGCGTCGGGCAGAACCTGCACGTCGAACCCAAACACCTGCAGGTACTCGGCGTATCCCTCGCGGCTGTCACGGTCATCGTCGATGATCAGGCAGCGCGGCATGCGGACGCGCCCTGCAAACGAACGGCCCCAACGCTTTCTCCGGCCAAGTCGGTAACGGGGACGCTGGATACAGCGTGTACACCTGTAATTTTGGGAGCCAGTGTTTACGTATTGACGGGGCTGGAGATACGGCTGGGCTGCGTATGTTGGAAGGTGCGTGCCGTGATGCGCAAGTTTTTGGTTCGCGTGATCCGGAAATTCGTCGATACCATCGACAAATCTGGATATATTTTCCGGAGTCCGTTCCGTATTGGTGATTGCCAGCTCGGAGACGCCCATTCCCGCAGACGCCGCAGGCCCCGCTACCTACGCTGTCCCGTCCACCGCGACCCGCATCCGTTACCGCGTGCTCGGCATGGCGGTGCTGCTCGCCGCGGTCACCTACCTGGATCGCGTCTGCATCTCGATCACCGCTCCCGCGATGCGGCGCGATCTCGGCCTCAGCCAGGTCGAAATGAGCTTCGTGTTCAGCGCGTTCACGCTCGCGTATGCGCTCTTCGAGATCCCCACGGGGCAGTGGGGCGATCGCACCGGCACCCGTCGGGTGCTGCTTCGCATCGTCACGTGGTGGTCGACGTTCACGATGCTGACCGGCGCGGCGTTCAGCTACGCGTCGTTGCTCGCGACGCGGTTCCTGTTCGGCGCGGGGGAAGCCGGCGCGTGGCCGAACGTCGCGATCACGTTCTCGCACTGGTTTCCGCTGCGCGAACGCGGCACGGCCCAGGGCATTTTCTTCGCAGGCGCCCACCTGGCCGGCGGGATCACTCCCGTGATCGTGACCGCGCTGCTGCTCGTCCTGCCGTGGCGCGCCACCTTCGTACTGTTCGGCGCCGTCGGATTCGTCTGGGCGTTCGCGTGGTACCGATGGTTTCGCGACAAGCCGGAGGACCACCCGGCCGTGGACGCGGCGGAGCTCGCGTACATCCGGAGCGGACGCACGTACGGCGCGCACGGGCACTATGCAGGCGCCGACTGGCGTTTGCTCGCGAATCGAAACGTCGTGCTCCTGTGCCTGATGTACTTCACGCAGGTGTACGGGTTCTATCTGTACATCACGTGGCTGCCGACCTATCTCAAGGAGGCGCGGGGTCTCTCGTCACTGACGCTCGGCGTGCTCTCCGGACTCCCGCTCACGCTGAGCGCGGTTGCGGATATTCTTGGCGGCCTTGCGACGGACGCGATGACGGCGCGCTTCGGCCTCCGCCTCGGACGCGCATCGATCGGCGCCGCGTCGCTGGCGGCGGCGGGATTGTTTCTCATCGCCGGAACGTTCGTGGGAAATGCGGTTGCCGCCGCCATCCTGATCTCGCTCGCCGCGGCATCTTCGAACTTTCTGCTTGGCGCGTCGTGGGGCACGTGCCTGGACATCGGCGGGAGACACTCGGGGCTGATCAGCGCCGCGATGAACTCCTCCGGGGCGGTGGGCGGCATCCTGAGCCCGATTCTGCTCGCCTTCGTCGTCCAGCGCTTCTCGACGTGGAGCGCGCCACTCTATTTCACCGGGCTTCTCTACATCGCGGGCGCCGTGTGCTGGGCAGGGATCGATCCGCGCCGACCGGTCACCGCGTGATCACGGCCGACGGATGATCACGAAGATCTCGAAGGCCACGATGATCACGAAGAAAACAACAATGGATCTTCGTGATCTTCGTGAGCGTGGTGATCTTCGTGAATAGCCGTGGCCGTGATTACCAGCGCGCGAGCGGAGGCTTTCCACCTCTCGTACGGACCTCCATCGCGATGCGCCAGTGGCCGTCGGCGCCGCGCGAGTAGATCGTGACGTACATGCCTTCCACACGCGCGGGCTGACCTTCGCCTGCGGCCATTTCGGTGAAGACACCCGACTCGGATCCCGTATCGCCTTGCACGACGAACCGCCTCGGCACGAGAGTGACGGTCACGGGTGCTGGCGCTTCATCGAGCGGCCTGCTGCTCGCGCGCGCCACATCGGCGCCGTCCACGAAGATGCCCACAGCATCCGCCGTGTAGAGGCTCCGCAGGACGCCCGAATGATTGTTGAAGACGTCCGCGTACTCGCGCCGCACCGCAGCAATCGGCGCATCAGCGCCCACCGCCTTGGACCAGTCCACGTCGATCACGCCCGCCGAAGACGGCGCGCTCCACAGCGCGAGCCACACCGCCGCTGCACAGAAATTCATCACAGCGCTCCTCGTTGCAGGTTGTTCCGGTAAAGGGCGGCAAGCCGCGTGCCCGAAAAGCGCATGAAATTGGGCCGAAATCAGCGCGACGTGTGGCGTCCGGCGATCAACGCTGTAAGGGGCGCACGGAATCGTGCTGGCTCCGTGCTTGCATCTTGTGAGTCACCACCTGCGAGCTGTCGAAGAGGGGCCCATGTTTCAGCTCACGGTCGTCGACCACATCCGTCTCAGTTTTGGAGGCGTCGTCACGGCGTACGAAGGACATGCGGCCGCTGCCGCGCGGCTCTCGCGGCGTGCGTGGTACGCGAAGGTCGCGATGCTCTCGTTCGTCGCGCTCGCGGCCGTCGCGGTGCTGCTCGCGCAGGACCGCGGCCCCCGGTTTCACGTGACTGCCGGCGCGCTTGCGGCGCTCGGATTCGTCGCGTGCGCGCTATACGTCGCGCTCGATCCCGAGCCGAGAATCTACGCGCACCGCGCGACCGCGGCGCGCCTGTGGCTGCTCTGCGAGAAGTACCGCGCGCTCCTGACCGAAGTGCACGACGAACTGCTCGACGTACCGTCCATCACGCGACGACGCGACGCGCTGCTGCAGGAGACGAGCGTCGTGTTCGAGCAATCGCCGCCGGCGGATCGGCAGACGTACGACATCGTCCGGCGTACGCTGCTCGGCGAACCACGCGGCGGCTTCAGTGACGAGGATCTGGACCAGCTCCTGCCGGCGGCGCTCCGCCGCGCGTGAGTGATCACAGGAGTCCAGGAGATCAGGAGGAAAAAACAGGAGTTCAGGAGTTCAGAAGCAATGATTCTCCTGATCTCCTTATCTCCTGTGATCAATCAGGACGCGCGCGCGATCTTCAGCGCGCCTTCGGCCTCGCCGGTGATGTGCACCCTGCCGCGAAGGTAGGCGCCGTCGGCAACCGACACGCGCGGCGCGGTCACGTCGCCATCGACTTCTGCGGTGCTCCGCAGCTCGATCCGGTTCTCCGCGACCAACGACCCCTTCACGGCGCCGGCCACCACGATGCCCGCGGCCGCCACGTCGGCCTGCGCGAGACCGCCGACCTCGATCGTGACGGTGTGCCCTGACACGTCGATCGTTCCTTCGACGCGTCCCGATATCGATACCGGCTCGCGCGCGGACATTTCTCCTTTGATGACGAGGGATGACCCGATATGTGCGCCGCTCTGCATTGGACCTGCCTCCTGCCGCGTGAAAGTGGAAGGTAACGGCGCGGCGGGGGCAAAGCGCGTGCCCGTCGCGATGCACCAACTGGCGCGGGATTTCGCGCTTATCGCGCGCGACGCCATCACCGTTTCGTGATCGAACTGCAAACGTGTAGGTGCGTCACACAGGAACTGATGGGCTCGCCGACGAGCATGCGGTGGGAAATTTGCAACGGCCATCCGGATTATGGCAGCCGCGGAAGTGCTCGTTGAATTTCCCGACACGATCTCGACCGAGGAGGGCACCCAGTACGTGGCGCGCGCCTGCGGGAGGCCTGAAAGCGACGGACTCTGGCACGGCTGGATTGAGTTTCTACCCGTTCACGGC
>JAICSD010000220.1 GCA_025937075.1 Vicinamibacteria bacterium
GACATCGCCCATCCAGCTTGCCGCGTGAAGCGCCGTGCCGCCGTCGACGCCGCCGGAGGTCTCGTCGAAGCCGAGGCGGAGCATGAGATGCGCTGCTTCCCGACGGCCATGGAAGATGGCCTGCGCGAGACGTGAGTGATCCGCCGGTGTGAGCGAGGTCAGGATCGACGGATTTGCGTCGATGAACGCGCGGGCGCCGGCTTCGTCGCCGGCGAGCACGGTGTTGATGAAGCGCACGTGCGCCGGGCTGCGCTGCACGAGCAGATCGTAGACGTCGCGATGGCCGAACTTCAGCGCCACGTCGTGCGGGGACAGACCGAAGCCGAGCGTCCAGCAGTAGATGTGGAGCGGCGGCACCGGCGCGTAGCCGGGCTCATTGATGCGGGCGGCGATTGCCTGCGGATCGGAGGCGAGCACGCGCGTCGCCAGGGCAACATCGCCGAGCCGGGCGGGCATGAAGATGTCGGCCGTGCCCCCGCGTTCGAGCACCCGACGACAGACATCGGGCCGTTCGACGAGCGCGTACTGCGCGGCCGTGGACTGATGGTCGATACAGCGCGCATTCACATCGGCGCCGCGATCCAGCAGCAGGTCGGCAACGGCAACCGTCTTCGCCTCGTGGAGCGGCTGCTGCCCGTCGCCGCCGCGCGCGTGCACCAGCTCCGGATCCGAGGCAAGCAACTGTCGAAGCTCGTCGATCCAGCCCAGGCGGGCCGCCGCGTTTGCGGTCAGTTCGACTCCGCGCGAGAGCAGAAACCGTGCGGTCTCTTCGGTGGCGTTGTCCAGGACGGTGTACGGTCCGTTCTCCCAGTCGCTTTTGAGGGTGAGGTCTGCACCGGCGGCGATCAGCACTTCGAGCATCGCTGCCTGTTTCGCAGCGACGTGCGCGGCACGCTGACCGAACGCGAACATCGGAGCGTTGACTCGTTGTTTGACATGCGGCAAGTCGACGAGCCGCCTGACGGCGGCGACGTCTCCGCGAGACACGGCGTCGCGAAAGGCCTTGATGTCCCGCTGATGGAGATGGTCGACGAGTCTCTCCCACGAGTCGAAACCGGCTTCGCGCGCGATGGCGAGCTGCGCGTCCGCCAGACGAAGCGGGCGCGCCGCGCCCGCGTCCGAGCGCACGGCTTTCAGTCGACCAAGCGCGTCGTGGTCGCCGGCTTTGGCGTCGCGAAGCAGATCCTTCGCAAGCTTGTGCTGTTGTTCGAGGTTGGTGGGAACGCGCGGCTGCGGATCGGACACGGACGACCTCCTTCAGAACCGCCCCTGTCCGCATCGTGGGGGCTGAAGAAAGGTCGCGTCATGAGCAACCAGCGACGTTGACAGGTGGGCGCTGCCCTTCCCGCGGACTGGAGGCGCCCTGCAGACGCCGACGGGAAAGACTACCGCATGTACGGCGGCGACACAATCACCAGGGCTGACGTCTGCTGATGGGCGACATCAGCCGCGCCGGCGAGCTGCGCCGCGATGACCCCAGGCGCGCCGGCCGACGGACGTGCTGGTCGAGTCGCGGTGGGCGCGCCTCCAGTCAGCGCTGCGAGCGAACCGCGTCGCGCTGTTTTGAAACGGTCGATGTGTCCGCAGAAGTGTTCGTGAGCACTCGCAGCAGCACGGCGCCGAGACGTTCTTCGTACTGCGCCGCGGTCCATCCACGCACGAGCACCAGGTCTTCCCACGTGCGAAGCGACGTGAGCGCCCACAACAGATCGGCCGCGATTGCCGGCTCGAGGTCGGCCCGCAGCGAACCGTCTCGCGCGAGCTGTTCGACGATCAGGCGGCACGCGCCAAGCCGCCCCACCCGCCGCTGCTGCAAGATGACCTCTGCGGCGGGATCCTCGCGGCGGACGCCGTCGAGGATCCGCGCCAGCGGCCAGATCTCGGGATTCAGCGCGGCTCTCGTCGCCGCCATGCTGCGGAGCGCCTCCACCCCGGTCGTCGCCTGCTGGAGACGGCGAATCGCCGCGGGAAGTCCACGCTTGTCATCGGCGTGCTGCGCGACCGCCAGGAAGAGCGCCGCACGGTCCTTGAAATGCAGGTAGAGGGCCTGTCGCGACACGCGCGCCGCTTTCGCGACGTCGGCGAGCGGGACGTCGACGCCCCCTCGCTTCACAATCAGCCGGAGCGCCGCCTCGCAGATCCGCTGCCGGGTCGCCGGGTCGCCGCCCTTCGGGCCTGAGACACTCTCTGCGTTGATCCTGCGATGCGTCCGCGTGCTTGACAACGTGTCAAGTGTAGCACGAACTGCAGAGAATTCGCCATCCGCAAGGACTCCGCGGTCCTCTCATCAGCAGATCATACTCGTCTGAGAACTCTCCACTGTCGTCTACTTCAACCCATCGACGACGTAAAGATCGGACAGCAGACGCGCGTATGCGTGAACGTAGTACTTCGCGTCGCGCGAAATTCCAAACACGCTCAGGCGAAGGCCTGAGGCATCATGCGGGCGAATCGTCACCGCGGGCCTCCTGCGGCCACTACTCAGGTCGAGTTGCTCGACGACCCACGACACCCCGTCATGATGGGCCACCAGAAGCCCGTGCCCGTCGGGACTCCATTGCACGACGAGGTCACCGGGGTTGAGGTGCGGGACTGGCGTTGGCGCGCCGCCGCCGACTGGGTAGATGACAGCCGAATCGTGGTCATCCTTCACGACCACACGGGTCCCATCCGGGGAAATCGGCAACGTCCACCAGGTCGGCACGTTGACTTCTGTCCCTGCGGCCGTGAAACGCCGTGGCGGGCCGCTGCTGATGTCCTGGATATAGCCCTGCGGATGCTCGCCGGCTTTCTGCCCGAATGCGACGACGTGGCTCGCGTCCAGCCAACCGGCATTGTTGAAGACAACGTTCTCGGGGTCGGGAAGTGTGCGCGATGCTCCGGGACCCGTCGGATGCAGGAGCAGTGGGTGGCCATCGACCGGCACCGCAAGAACCCAGCGCCCATCGGGGGACATCGACGTGGGTTGGCCGGTGCCGAGGCGAACCGGTGAGCCGCCGACCTTGAACAGGTATGTCTGATAGGGCGCCGTGGAGAGGTCGGTAATCAGCGCGCTGCTGCCGTCGTTGGCGACCCAGGTCGCGAGGGACGCATCCCTGACCTTGTCCGAGAGGTCTATTGGCGTATCACTGCCGGCCAGCAGCGCCTCGACTACGCGATCATCGCGGTCGCGCCCGACCAGAACACGACCGTCCGCCGCGATATCCAATACCTTGTAACGCGTCGGTCCGGCAGTCACGGTGCGCAGTCGGCCGCTCGGCGTCACGGCGAAGATACCGTCGGAATTGATCGCCGCTCCTTTCGTTCCACCAAACCAGATCTCGGATCCGTCCTTGCTCCACGCGATCCCGTGGATCGACACCCAGCCGTCGGACAGGATCGCGCGACGACCCTGCTTGTCGACGATGGCGATCGCTCCCGCATCGTCCGAATAGACCGGATGGTCGGCGAACGCGATGTGATCGCCGGATGGGGAAAAACGAATGTCGCTGATGTACCCGGACGTTTGATAGAGGACGTTGCCGAGAGGGAATTCCAGCCGCTCGAAGCCCTCGGCACGCCGGACGACGGCCAGATCCGCGCCATCGGGGGTCCAATCCGCTTCACGAACGTGCTCTGCCATCACCCGGGGCGCGCTTCCAAGGAGCGACGAGCGTGCCAATGTGCCCTCGCCCATCCATCCTTCGAAGGTGTGATCCAGCGAGATAGCCAATTCCCCTGTCTTCGAGACGGACAGCAACCGCGCGGCTGGGAGCGACAGCGGAGCGGATTCGGGGCTGTCGGCCCGAGCCATGAACAGTCTGAGCGGCTGACCGTTCCACGCGGCGCCGTAGATGATCGACTGTCCATCGGGCGTGAACCGTCCATCGCGGATTGTTCCCTTGTCGAACGTGAGCTGCCGGAAGCGAGCCTCGAGCGGCGACCCGGGTGCCGCCGCGGCACGATAGATTGCGCGAGCGGCCGTGAAGCCGATGACCGCGCCCAATGCCACCGCGGCCACGACCCCCGTGAGCCGTCGCCGATCGCGGCCCCGCACGATCGGAGCGGATCCAGATGCGCTGCTGCTGTCAACCGCGGACTCGAGGGCAAACGCCAGATCGCGCGCCGACTCGAATCGTTCCTGCGGACGCTTCTCGAGGCACCGTCGCAGGGCGCGCAGCACGCCCGGCGGGACCGTCACGTTGAGCGTCGACGGGTCTGGCGGATCCTCGCGCAGAATCGCCGACATCGTCTCGGCTGCGGTTTCGCGCGTGAAGGCGCGCTGGCCGGTGAGCATTTCGTAGAGCACGCACCCCAGCGCGAAGAGATCGGAACGATGATCGGCGGGCTCGCCGCGGACCTGCTCCGGCGCCATGTAGCCCACCGTGCCGAGGACGGTGCCAGGCGTCGTGGCCGGACCCATCGTCGGCGATTCCAACCGGGTCAGATCGCTGGACGCGGACGTGTCGCGGGCGAGGCCGAAATCGAGAATCTTGACGCCGCCGGTCGGCGTAAGGAACACGTTGTCCGGCTTCAGGTCACGATGAGCGATCTGCCTGTCGTGGGCGGCCGCCAGCCCTCGGGCGATTTGTGCGGCGATCTCGACCGCCTTGCGGACCGGCAGCGGTCCGCCCGTGAGACGTGCACGCAGGGTCTCGCCCTCGAGCAGCTCCATCACCGCGAAAGGATGGCCGTCGCTGTGTCCGACATCGAAGATGGTCAGGATGTTCGGATGCGACAGCGCCGCGATCGCGTGTGATTCGCGCTCGAATCGAGCGAGCGCCTCCGGATTGCCCGCAACACCGGGAGGACTGACTTTGATCGCGACGTCACGGTTCAAACGTGCATCGCGTGCGCGATACACCTCACCCATGCCGCCCGATCCGAGCGGCGCCAGGATCGTGTACGGCCCGAGCGATTGACCCGTCGACAGCGACATCGGAGCGGATTATAGCCGTGCCCGTCGACGCGTCGACGACCTCTCTCCCTGAGGGTGAATCGTCTCACCGCGCTTCAGCATTTCGACGAACGCCGCGATCCCGCCTTGCCCGACTTGGACGTTTGCGCGCCTGGGCGCGACGCTCGTGACGGGCGCACTCCGACTTCGTGTTGCAGTTCGGCGAGCGACGCTCGCAGGCGCTTCAACACTTCAGCGCCGGCTGGCGTGATTCGGTACACGCGCGCGTCACGCGATCGCTTGGGTTCTGTCGCACGCAGCCATCCTCGCCGAGCCATTCGAGCCAGCAACGGGTACAAGGTGCCTGGACTCAGCCGATAACCGTGCCGCTGCAGCTCCTCGAGCATCCATTGGCCGTACACCCCGTGCTCCTCGGCATGGTGCAGGATGTGGATCTTCCAGAATCCAAGAAGGAACTCGCGGACGACGGGGTCACTCATCGCTGATCTTGTACTCCAGAGCCTAGGCTGCGGGCTTGCTCGCTCGAGGTCGTACGTCAGTCCCAGGCCGCAACTCGTCGGTGCCGCGTCCCGCGATTTCATCGCCGGCGCGCAGATCGCCAAACACTTCCACCAAGGCTCCCGACGTGAGTCCAGTCTTCACATCCACCCATTCCGCCTTGCCGTTACGGACGCGGATCACAAACGTTCGGTCCGTCGTCGCCGCGACGCTCGTGCTCGGCACGAAGAGCGACGGCCCCGAGCGTCGAACCGGCCACCGCACTTGACAAAACGTACCCGGCGCGAGGCGGCTATCGCCGTTGGGCACGTCCAACTCGACTGCCATGGTTCGCGTGCTGATGTCCACGGCCTGGGCGACGCGCGCCACCTTACCGGAGAACCGTTGTCCCGGGTACGCGGCCACCGTGAATCCGATCTCAGAGCCGGACTTCATCTCCGCGGTGTACGCCTCTGGGACCGGCACGACGAGCCGGAGCCGAGAGGTGTCGACGAGCCGCAGCAATGGCGTCGCGCCAGCGCCACTCGTCGAGGGTCCCACCAGGGCGCCCGGGTGCACATTCCGTTCGGTGATGACGCCGGCAAACGGCGCCGTTATTCGAAGATACCCTTCCATGTCGCGAATGGCGTTGAGCGCCTGCCGGGCCGCTTCGACCCCCTGCTCAGCAGCCACGACCTGGTCTGCGCTCGCATCCGCGGTCTTCTCCGCGATCGCGACATCGTTTCCGGCCACGACGCCCGGCGTCGCCGACGCCGCTTTGAGCCTGGCGAAGGTGCTCTTGTCTGCGTCAGCCTTCGCACGTGCGACCAATAGCTGCGCTTGAGCCCCTTGCAGCTTTGACTGTGCCTCCGCCCGCTGCGCCACCAACTCGGGCGCTTCTAGTACGGCCAACACGTCTCCCGCGTGGACTTTGGAGCCGCGGTCCACCGTGATGCCCTTCACGAATCCCGTGACCTTCGGGAAGATGGCCACCGACTGAAACGCCGTCAGCTCGCCTGGCAGCGAGAGCGGTACATCAAGTGATTGCTCGACGACGCGAACCACATCAACCACCGCAGGGCCAGCGGCCGCCGCAACAGGCACGGCACGGGGAGTGCCGCCACGTCCACATGACGCGGCCAGTGACGCCGCCCACACGATGCTGAGGATGCGCCGCAGACGCACGATGTCGCATTTCGCCGTTGTCATAGTCAGCCCAGTTGCGTTCGGAAGGCGCTTTCCGGATCGTCCGGATCGAGCGACGGTGATGTCGCGTTCGCTGACTGCTGGACCAGCGAATACACCGACGGCAGCACAATCAGTGTGGCGACTGTGGCCGCTGCCAGCCCCCCGATCACCGCGCGGCCCAGCGGCGCCGTCGCCTGAGCGCCTTCCCCCAGCGCGACCGCCATCGGGACCATGCCCGCGATCATGGCGGCGCTCGTCATCAGTACGGGACGCATGCGGGCTCGCGCCGCGTCGAT
The DNA here is from genome assembly GCA_025937075.1 of Vicinamibacteria bacterium. The sequence goes on from JAICSD010000220.1 coordinate 6,859, forward strand.
GGCCGTCTCCAGCGGAGAGCCTCCGTGCCGACGCGACTGCTCCGCAAAGGTCACGAGCAGAATCGCGTTGGCCACTGCGACGCCGATCGCCATGATGGCCCCCATGAAGGACTGGACATTCAACGTGGTCCCGGTCAGCCAGAGCATGATCACGACGCCCGCAAGTACGGCTGGAACGGTCGACACCACGACAAAGGCGAGACGCAGCGACTGAAAGTTCGCGGCAAGCAGGAGGAAGATCACCACGACCGCCACGATGAGGCCCGCCGTAATGTTGCTGAACGTCTCCGCCATTGCCGCGAGCTGTCCGCGTATCGTCACGGTGGCGCCGCGGGGCGGTTCACCCGCACGCCGGATCGCCGCGTTCACACGAGCGAGGGCGCGGCCGAGATCCTCCCCGGCGACATTCGCCGTCAGGGTGACCATCCGCTGTCCGTTCACGCGATCGTATTCGCCGATAATCGTGGCGTTCTCGATCCGCGCCAGGTCACCGAGCAACGGCTTGGCGATGCCGCCGGCCGATACAGGCACGACGCGCAGATCCTCGAGCGTCGTCATCCGTGGCTGCGGCACCTGCACCTGTACCTGGAACGCAATGCCGGTCCGAGGATCCGCCCAGTAGTTCGGCGCGACGAATCGGCTGGACGAGGTCGCGGCCGCAAACGACCGACCGACCTGATCGACGGTGACACCAAGCTGCCCTGCCATCTGACGGTTGACATTCACCTGAATGGCCGGAGTGTCGAGCGTCTGGCCGAACTGC
>JAICSD010000244.1 GCA_025937075.1 Vicinamibacteria bacterium
GCATCACGTACGCGAGCGCGGCCGCCGCGGCGCCGGCCGCGAACCACGCCGCGTGCACGTGCAGCGCGAAGTAGAGATGCTGCGGATAATTGCGGCCGCTCTGCCGCGACGCAAGCTGCACGAGCCACGCAAACGCCGGCACGAGCACGAACATGACCCGAGGTGCCCACGTGGCGCGTGCGTGCGCCATCGCTTCCTGCAACTCGTGTTCGTTCTCATACCCGAGCCGCCGCAGCTCCGAGGTCGTTTCAGCGTCGCTGGATCCTGCGCCGTGCACCCGCACGGAGCTCGTCGCCGTCAGGGTCATGACCGCGAAATAGGCGAGGCTGAATACCAGATACAGACGAATCGGGGAGATCCAGCGGACCCGCCGCCCCTCGAATTGTTCACGCGTCAGGCGTCCGGGTGAGAGCAGCAGCGCACGGACGGAGGAGAAGATCTTGCCGTCGACGTGCAGCATCTCGTGCGTGAAGTCGTGCAGGAAATCCCGAAGGCTCTGGTTGAGCGGGCGCGCGCGCTGGCCGCACGCGGCGCAGTACGCGCCAGCGAGCGGCGCTCCGCAGTTGTAGCAGACGGTCGAATCGGGAGCCGGATGCGCCATGCGCTCTGCGGAGACGAAATGACCCGGGTGGGGATCGAACCCACGACCCTGTGATTAAAAGTCACATGCTCTACCACTGAGCTACCGGGTCCCCAGAGAAACGTGGATCGTACCACATCAACTTCACGGTGAAGCGCGGCCGGCAGCGAGCGAGCACGGATCTTGCTCGCTCAGAGGAACTCAGGAGGTCAGTCGATGCCACCACGTGGAGTGAAGGGCGCCAAGAACAAGCGGATGTACGAACACATCAAGGAGTCCGAGAGCAAGCGCGGACGCAGCACCAAGAGCGCCAAGCGCATCGCGGCCGCGACGGTGAACAAGCAGCGGGCGAAGAAAGGGCAGGCCAAGAGCAGCCGCAAGCGCAGCAGCTCGAAAAAGAAGTAGCGGTCAGATGATCTTCTGACCAAGCGCCGACGAAGCGAGCTCCGCGCCGAGGATCGCCGTCGTGTTGCGATCGTCAAGAATCGGGTTCACTTCCACGAGGTCCAGCGCCCGCAGCAGGCCCGAGTCGGCGACCATCTCCATCACCATGTGCGCCTCGCGATAGTCGAGGCCTCCTTTGACGGGTGTGCCCACGCCCGGCGCAATCGACGGATCGCACACGTCCAGATCGAACGACACGTGGATGCCGCCCGTGCCGGCGCCCGCGATGCCGAGCGCCTGCTCGACGACCGCCGCGATGCCGGATCGATCGATGTCCTTCATCGTGAACACGCGCACGCCCGAGTCGCGCATCAGCTCCTTCTCGCGATCGTCGAGATTCCGAATGCCGATGAGGACGGTGCGATCGGGGGTGACCTTCGGCGAGAACCCGCCAATCTTTGCCAGCTCCGGCGGCTCGGAGCCGAGCAGCGACGCGAGCGGCATACCGTGCACGTTCCCGCTGTTCGTGCTCGCCGGCGTGTTCATGTCGCCGTGGGCGTCCACCCAGATCAAGCCGAGCGGCTGGTCGTTGCGGCGCAGGAAGTCTGCAGTGGCCGCCACCGATCCGGAGGCCAGCGAGTGATCGCCGCCCAACACGAGCGGGAGGCCGTCTCTTTCGAGCACGGCAAGCGCGGATTTGTACAGGCGTTCGCAGACACGCGCGATTTCGCGAATATATTTCTTCCGGGGATCGCCGAAGCTCTTGACCTCCGGAATCGGCGCGACGAGATCCCCTTCGTCCACGACCGTGATGCCGAGCGCCGCCAGGCGTTCGGCGAGTCCGGCGATGCGGAACGCAGACGGCCCCATGTCCACGCCCCGGCGGTTCCCACCGAGATCGAGCGAGACGCCGATGATGTGTACGGGACGCGACATTGGAAAAGGATATCGTGGGACGCGCAGGTTTGACGTCTGCGTTAAAATGCTGATACTCTGTAAGTTGCGGTGGCGAGCCCGTCCGTATGTGACGGTTCGGATGCCTCCCGCACGAAGGAGCGAGTTCGATGAAGCGCTTTGAGGTCGGCGCGCGCGTGGTGGAGCCTACCTACGGCCTGGGATCCGTCGTTGCCGTGGAGGACGCGTACACGCGCGTCCAGTTCGACGAGCACGGAGTAAAGAAGTTCCTCACCAGCATGTCGAAGCTCGAACCGAGCGACGAGCCGGTCCCCGCCGGTGTGCGCGCCGCCGGCAAAGCGCGCAAGCGGCGCACGACGAAGAAGGCTGCGCCAGCCACCGTCGCTGAAGAGTAGCCCCAGCCCCTACCTTTTATAAGAGAGCGAGATCCCCTCACCAGCTGGCGACGCCGGCGACAGAATCGTGGTCCAGAGGGCGGGGCTGTGCTGAATCGCGTCCAGAAAATCCCCCATCTCCGTCCGCTTGTTGACGACGTTGTGGGCGGTGAAGAGCCCGCCGCGATCGAGCCGCGGCAGCACGAGGTCGAGGAAGCGCTTGTAGTCCTTCTTCCACGCGTCCAGGAAGACGAAGTCGAACGTGCCGCTCAGTTTGGGGATTTCCTTGAAGGCGTCGCCGGCGATCACCTGCACCACGTCCGTCATCCCGGCGCGCTTGATGTTGTCGGCGAGCTCGCGCGCACGCGTCGGGTCGTACTCGATCGTCACCAGCTTTCCGCCGCTCTCGCGCAATCCCTGCGCCATCCAGATCGCGCTGTATCCGCTGGCGCCGCCAATCTCGAGCGCGCGGCGGCGCTTCGTCGAGGCGATCAGAATGCGCAGGAAGCGTCCGTCTTCCTCCGAGACGGCAAGCTGACCCGTGTCCTTCGCGCGAATCTCCGCGAGGATCTTCGCGATGTCAGGTTGCTGCTGCGCACGGACGCTGCTCATCGCGATCAGCACAGCGGCGATGACGCAGACGAAAGATCTGCTCGTATTCATCTTGTGATCTTATCCTCTGACGTTGAACTTCCGCCTGAAGGCGGAAGGCAATGCTCACTCCATCATTGCAGCCACCCGACGCGCATCTGCGACACAGTCGGGAATTCCAACCGATCCGAATCCGCTGCCGGCGACGAACAGTCCCTGATAGCGTGACAGCCGCGCGCGAAGAGCGGCGAGCCTCTCTATCTGTCCGACGACGTGCTGGGCGCCGGCCTGGCGCCAGCGGTACACGCGCGTCAGCTCCGGCGCGCCGTCGATGCCCAGCACCGGGCGCAAGTCGCCGCACGCGATCGACACCATCTCATCGTCGCTCAGATTCACCGCATCGGGGTCGTGCGCACCGCCGATGAATGCTCGAAGCAGGACGTAGCGGTCGGGCGCACGGTGCTCCCATTTCGAGGAGACCCACGTGCAGGCCGTGATCCGGCTCGCGCCGTCGCGCGCGACGACGAACCCGGTTCCGTTCAGCGGATGCGCGACGCGCTCGCCCGCCCAGGCGAGCGCAACGGTGGCGGTCGAGACGTATGGCACCTGTGCTGCGATGCGCGCGGCTTCCGGATCGACGCTCGTCAGCAGGTCCGCAGCCGTCGATGCCGGTGCGGCGATCAACACGCGCCGCGCGTCGATCGTGTCTTCGCCCGCGCTGATGCGCCAGCCCGTGCGCCACGGGATCAGGCGCCGCGCCGCGCAGCGACAGCGAATGGCATCGGGACCGACCTGCGATTGGAGTGCCGCCACCAGCGTCGCCATGCCGCCGCGAAGCGCGAAGAAGGGCGACGTCTCCGCATCGCGTGTGCTGGACGCGTGCCGCCGCTGATGCAGTGCCATGAGGACGCTGCCATGCTGCCGTTCGAGGTCCGCCAGCGTAGGGAACAACACGTTCATCGACAGCTCGTCGATGTTGCCGGCGTGGATGCCGCCGAGAAGCGGCTGCGCGATTGCGCCAACCGTGGCGCGGCCGAAGCGTCGCGCGAAGAACGATGCGACGGATTCGTCGTCTTGCGCGCGCCGTGCGGGGACGAGCGGTTCGAGCGCGAGCCGCACTCGGGCCGGAACCGACAGGAGATCGTAGTGCGCGACGCCCTCCCACGTCCGCGGGATGCCGAGGAACGAGTCGCGCGGCAGCGCGTGAAGATGTGAGCCGCGCAGCACGAACGCGCCGCGGCTGAAGAGCGGCTGGAGCTCGTCGCGAAGACCCAGCTCGGCGCACAGATCCACGGCCGCACGCTTGTGCGCCAGCATGGAGTCCGCGCCCGCTTCGATCGTGAAACCGTCGACGCGATCGGTGCAGATGAGACCGCCCGCACGCGAGGACGCCTCGAGCACCACAACCTGGCGTCCGCGACGCCGCAGGTCGTATGCCGCTGTGAGACCTGTGATTCCGGCGCCGACGATTGCGATATCAGTGTTGAGCGTCGCCGTACGCGTGGACGTGCCGCGCGAGCGCCTGCACGTGCTCCAGCGGCGTCATGGGCAGCACGCCGTGGCCGAGATTGAAAATGTGACCCGCGCGGCCGTCCGCGCGACGCAGGATCTCGTCAGCCGCGGCCAGCATGCGATCGACGGGGCCGAGCAGCAGCGCCGGATCGAGGTTCCCCTGGATGGCGCGCGCGCAGCCGATCGCCCGCCAGGCGTCGTCGAGCGGCAGACGCCAGTCGACGCCGATCACGTCGCCGCCGGCGTCGGCAATCTCCGGCAGAATCGCCGTCGTGCCCACGCCGAAATGGACGACCGGCACGTGGAGGTCCGCGAGCGCATCGAAGATGCGGCGTGTATGCGGAAGCGCAAACTCGCGGTAATCGCCGCGCGACAGTTGCCCGGCCCACGAATCGAAGATCTGCAACGCCTGCGCGCCGGCCTCGACCTGCGCGCGCAGATAGTCCGCCATCATCGTCGAGAAGCGTTCGCACAGCGTGTGCCACGCCTTCGGCTGCGCGTACATGAACGTCTTCGTGCGCGAGTACAGCGTGGACGGTCCTCCCTCGATCGCATAGGACGCCAACGTGAAGGGGGCGCCGCCGAATCCAATCAGGGGTACCCGATCGCGCAGCTCCTTTCGAAGAATTCCGATGGTCTTCAGGACATGCGCGAGCGACTCACGCGGCTCGAACGTGCGCAGGCGTTTGACATCCGAGATATGCCGAATGGGACGCTCGATCGCGGGGCCCTCGCCTTTGACGAAATCGAAATCCAGCCCCATGGGGACGAAGGGCAGCAGCAGATCGGAGAAGACGATCGCGGCGTCGACGTCGATGACGTCGATCGGTTGCAAGGTGACGGCGACGGCAAGCTCCGGCGTACGGCAGATCTCGAGCAGCGAGTACCGCTCGCGGAGTGCACGGTAATCGGCCATGTACCGGCCGGCCTGGCGCATGAACCAGACCGGCGTTGCGTCCACCGGCTGCTTCCGGCAGGCGCGGAGGAATCGATCGTTCACGCGGGAACCAGGGTCCTGGCGAGCTCGATCAAATTCTCGAGCCACATTGGCTTGAAGCGCAGCGACGCGCCGAGGGAGCTGATTTCCAGCTGCAGCGGATCGGGGAGGAAGTAATCGCCCGTGACAATGGCGACCGGCACGTCGGCCAGGTGCGGCTTCGAGCGGACCAGGCGCAAGAACTGCAGACCGTTCGTGATCGGCATCCGCATGTCGAGGATAATCGCGGACGGACGGATGTTGTCGGCCAGCTCCAGCCCAGCTTCAGCGCTGAGCGCGGTTGCGACGTTGAAACCCTCGAGCTTGAGCATCCGCGCGAACGTCTCAGCCACGGACGGGTCGTCGTCTACGATCAGGATTGTCCGGACTGCCGGCGGAGCGAGAGGGTCTTCGGCCGGTGCGATCACCGCATCATTCTGAGGTGAAACGAGATCAGCGTCAAGGTCCCGCTTACGGCCGGTACGGCGGCGGTCTATACATGAGCCGCCTAATGCGTTAGCATAGCGGGTTGACAATTCCTGTCCACGCTCATTGATCTCAACCCTACGTGAGGCGCCGTGAGCCCCATCCTGGTCCGGCCTGTCCGGGAACAGCTCGAGCATGACCGTATCATTCGCCTGCTGCAGATACGCCTGAAGCGGCGCCACGAGATCGCAATCAACGTCGGCGACGAACAGACGGCGGCGGTCCGAGTCGGCGTCGGGCAGATGTTTCCCGATCTCGTTCTGACGTCGGCCGATCGCGGCAAGCGGCTCGAAGGAGTCGTCGAGGTCGAGACGGGCGAATCGGTCAATCATCTCGAGGCGATGGCGCAGTGGGCGCACTTCGGCCGGATCCGCGCCCCCTTCCACCTTTACGTGCCTGCCGCGGTTGCGGAAATCGCGCGGCGCCTCTGTTCCGAGCATCAGGTGAACGTCGCCGAGCTGTGGAGCTATCACACGATCGGCGACCAGACGCGCTTCACGCTCGTGCAGCGATTGGCCGGCGCACCCGCGCGGTCGGTCGAAGAGCAACCGCGGAAGCGATCGGCACCCGCCCCCCGCACCCCGCGAAAGGCGGCACGGCCCGTCAGGAAACCCGCCCCATCGAGCCGCCCCGTGAAAGCGCGCGGCGGGCGCGCCGAAGCCGCGGGGAAGAGCACGCACCCGCGCACGCGCACCCAAAACACGCCCACGCGCACGCAAAAGAGGAAGTAGCTCCTGCCGCACCTCCGGTTCAGCCGCGATCGGCGTGGATACGAAACGACGACGCTGCTGCATACGTCGCGCAGAAGAGGGAAGGGTCAGCCTCGCATCCTTTACTGGTTCCGCACGCCGCCGGGCGTGCGCGTCGGGCGCGCGGCGATCGACGAAGAAGCGATCCGTTTGATCGAGGAGCACAACCCGGACGTCGACTTCGACTGGACGCGGATCCTGAAATTTCCGGCATCTGCGGACGGTGCGCGACAGCCGGCGCCTCGAGCGGCCAAACACGAACAGAAGCCGCGTCCCGAGGCCGCCGAACAACGTCGTCCCGTGTTGGAGACACCCGCGCC
>JAICSD010000373.1 GCA_025937075.1 Vicinamibacteria bacterium
CGCGCTCCGCACGCTCCCGCGCTGCCGCCACCGAACCGTCGCAGGCGCGCGACGCGGCGTCCGCTCCGCGCACGGCGAAGAGCTCCTCCGGCAGATCGTCGCGATCGATGATCGGGCCGCGCGCGACTGCCACCGCGCGCTGCACGATGTGCTGGAGCTCACGCACGTTGCCGGGGTATTCGTACGCGGCGAGCGCTTCGCGCGCGGCGTCGCTCAACCCTGTGACCGCATCGCCTCCATAGCGGCTGAGAAAATGTTCGAGCAGGCGTTCGACGTCGCCCGAACGCTCCCGCAGCGGACGCAGGTGGATCCGGTGAACGTTCAGCCGATAGAAGAGATCCGCGCGGAAGGATCCGGTGTCCACCGCGGCACTCAGATCGGCATTCGTGGCGGCGACGAACCGGACGTCCACGCGGCGAGCGTCGTTCTCGCCAATCCGCCGGACCTCGCCGGCTTCGAGGACGCGCAGCAGCTTGGCCTGCACCGCCGCGGGCAGCGTCCCGACTTCGTCGAGGAAGAGCGTTCCGCCCTGCGCGTGCTCGATGAGACCGGCACGCGCGGAGGCCGCACCCGTGAACGCGCCGCGGGCGTGCCCGAACAGCTCCGCCTCCAGCAGCGATTCGGTCAGCGCCGCACAGTTGACCGGCACGAAGGGACCCCCGGCTCTCGGACTCGCAGCGTGCAGCGCGCGGGCGACGAGCTCCTTCCCGGTGCCGGTCTCGCCCGTGACGAGGACGGTTCCTGGAGCGGCCGCCGCACGGACGGTGAGCGCCTTGACGCGCCGGATCGACTCGCTGTCGCCGACGAGCGCGTCGAGCGTGTCCGACCCGCGCATCTGCCGCTGCAGGAGATCGACCTGACGCGCGAGCTGGCGGCGATCCGCCGCCGATCGGACGCGCATGAGCAGTTCGTCCCGGAAGAACGGCTTCTGCACGAAGTCCACGGCCCCCAGCTTCATCGCTTCCACCGCGGAATCCACGGTGCCGAACCCCGTCATGACGATGAACGCCGAATCGATCCGGTTGTCGCGCAGCTTCCGGAGCACGTCGAGGCCGGAGATCCCGGACATGCGCATGTCGGACAGGATGACGTCGTACGCGTTGCCGCGCGCCAGGTCGAGGCCCTCTTCTCCGCTCGCGGCCGTCTGGACGGTGTAGCCGGCCGAGTGCAGCATGCGCGTCATGCTCTCCCGGACGCCGGGGTCGTCATCGATGACGAGGATGCGCGACACGGGCGTAAGTGTATCCAGATCGTGCTAAAGGTGCTAAGGGTGCTCGGGTGCTAAAGGTGCAGTGCCCCGGCGCCGAAGGTGCTAAAGGTGCGGGCTGACGTGCAGAGGGTGCGCTGGTGAAGTGGCCGAAGGCGCTTGCGGTACTCGCGGCGATTGCCGCGTGCGCCATCGTCGTCGCCTGCGCGGCGCGCACCCGGCCCGGAACAGCGCCGCGCTCGGGACTGCTCCCGACGTCGGTCCGCGTGCAGGTGCGCGAGGGCGGCCGTCTGGTCGTCCGCAGCGTACCCATCGAAGCTTACGTGGCCGGCGCGGCGATCGCAGAGTTCGATCCAGCGAACGGCAGCGAGCGTGCGGTGGAGCGGATGTTCGAGGTGCAGTCGATCGTCGCGCGCACGTACGCGGCGATGCACCAGGGGCGGCACGCGGCCGAAGGATTCGACCTCTGCTCCACGACCCACTGCCAGCTGTTCGATCCCGCGCGCCTCGCGCACTCGAGGTGGTCGGCCGCCGTCGATTCAGCCGTGGGCCGAACGCGTGGAGAGATGCTGTTCTTCCACGACGCGCCGGCGCGAGTGTTCTTCCACGCCGACTGCGGCGGACGCACCAGCAACGCCGCCGACGTCTGGGGCGGCGCACCCATCCCCTATCTGCTCGGCGTACGCGACGGTGGCGCGGCGCGGGATGCGCACATCGACTGGCACTACTCGATCACGCGCGACGCGCTGCGCGACGCCCTCAACGCCGACGCGCGCACGCAAATCGGCGCGAGGCTCGATCGCGTAGACGTCTCGGCGCGCGATGCCGCCGGCCGCGCGACGACAATCACGGTGCGCGGAGCGCGGACGGTCGCGGTCGCGGGAGATCTCTTCCGCGACGTGCTGTCGCGCAGGCTGGGTCCGAAGAGCATCCGGAGCACGATGCTCTCCATCAGCCGCAGCGGCAACCAGATCTCGTTTGCCGGACGCGGGTTCGGGCACGGCGTCGGCCTCTGCCAGGTGGGAGCGCTCGCGCGGCTCACCGCCGGCGCATCACCCGCCGACGTGCTCGACTTCTATTTCCCGGGCACGACGCTCGAACACGCCCGCTGACCTGCGGGCGCGCGAGCTGGACCGCACTTGCCTGTTAAAATGAGAGATCCGACCCGGCGGGCCATCGGGTAAACGCCCCGAGCCGGGTGGCGTATCTCAATGACAGGGACGTCTGCAGCGCTCGTCGCTTCTCGTGAAGCGGATGCTTCGGCGGCATCGGCGGTGAAGCGTCTGCAGGCGCAGGGGCACCACGCCGAAGCGCGCGAACGCTACGCGGAAGTGGTCGCGCGGCACCAGCGCCGCGCGAACAGGATTGCGTACCACTACCTGCGCGACGCCGCGGAAGCCGACGAGGCGGTGCAGGACGCGTTCGTCAAGGCCTACGCCCATCTCGCGTCCTTCCGCGAAGAGCTGCCCTTCGACGTATGGTTCACGCGGATTCTGATCAACGGCTGCCTGGATCGCATCAAGGCGCGCACGCGGCGCGAACGCTGGATCGTGCCGATGAGCGCCGCGTCGCCTGCCTCCCACGCGGATGGGCAGACGATCGATCGAGACCTGACCGAACGGGTGGCGGGCGCCGGGCCCACGCCGGAAGACGCGCTGCTCACGCGGGAGCGGCGCCGGGCCATTGCGGCCGCGCTGGCGAAGCTTCCCGAACGTCAGCGGGCGATTTTCGTGCTCAGCCAGGTCGAAGGCTGCACCTCCCGTGAGGTGAGCGCCTTGACCGGCCTCAACGAATCGACCGTGCGCGTCCACCTGTTTCGGGCGATACGGAAGCTGCGGACGCTGCTCGCGCCTGATGGGGCGCCGGCGGCTGCCGCCGAGGGGAAGGGGAAACGCCGTGTCACTTCTTGAGCGCCTTGGTCGGGGTCACCTGGACGACCGTCAGTTCGCGCGCCTCTGGACGACCGGCGGCGGGCACCCGCACCTCGAGGGTTGCGCCACCTGCCGCGCCCGCTTCGAAGAATTCGACCGCTGGGTCATGGGCCTCGGTTCCGAAATTCGCGCGGAGGCCGACCGCGCGATGTCGGCCGACCGGCTCTCGGCGCAGCAGAGCCAGATCGCGCGCCGCCTCGAGGCGCTCGAGCGTCCCGCGCGCGTCCTCGCATTTCCCAAGGCCGCCCGCGCGGTGATCAGCGGGAACTCGCACGCGCGCCGCTGGGTCACGGTCGCTGCCGCCGCGGGACTCATTGCGGGAATCGGACTCGGCCAGATGGTCGATATCCACCGCGGCATCGAGACGGCGCGCCGTCCCGCGGTCGCCTCCCACATCGTCGCCACGGATACGACCGCGCGGCGGGACGTGGGCCGTTCGGCGGCCGCGAGCGTCGCGGACGTCGACATGCTGCTCAACCCGGACTCGTGGACGCAGCCGCACGTCAACGCGCTCGGCGCCCTCGAGGATCTCACGCCGCACGCACGCGAGCTGACCGATCCGTCCCGCTAACGTGAGCCGATCGCAGCCCCTGATCTTCCGTAAAGGCCTCGACATGAAGGAGGCGGTGGCGGGAGAGCTGGCCGCCGCCTACCACAGCGCGCTCGTGGACCAGGTGCGCGCGTCGAACTTCTGCTACGAAGCAGGCAGGATCACCGTGCACCTCGCGCGTGAGTTCGGCTTCTGCTACGGCGTCGATCGCGCCGTCGATTACGCCTATCAGGCGCGCCGCCGCTTCCCCGATCGCAACGTGTTCCTGACCGGCGAGATCATTCACAACCCGCACGTCAATGAGCGACTGCGCGCGGCGGGTATCCGGTTTCTCAGTGACGCCGACGAGCGCACGCACCGCATCGGGTCCGATGACGTGGTGATTCTGCCGGCGTTCGGCGTCAGCGTCGACGAGATGCTGCGCCTCACCGACTCCGGTTGTACCCTCGTCGATACCACCTGCGGTTCGGTGCTGAACGTCTGGAAGAACGTGGTGCGCTACGCGCAGGACGGCTTCACCGCGGTCATACACGGCAAGGTCCGCCACGAGGAGACGCGTGCGACGGCATCCCAGGCGCTGAAGTTCCCCCGAGGGCGTTATCTGATCGTGCTCGATCGCGGTGAAGCCGCCGTCGTCTGCGACTACATCAGGGGCCGCGGCGATCGGGCCGAGTTCATGCGCCGGTTCGCGGAGGCCACCTCACCCGGATTCGATCCTGACGTCGATCTGTTGCGCATCGGCTGCGCCAATCAGACGACGATGCTGATGTCGGAGTCGCTGGAAATCGGCGAGATGTTCCGCGACGCGATGCGCGGGCGCTACGGCGAGGAGGCGCTCGCCGCGCACTTCCGCGCCTTCGACACGATCTGCAGTGCGACACAGGAGCGACAGGACGCCGTCGAAGCGCTGCTCGCCGCGACACCGCTGGATCTGATGATCGTCGTCGGCGGCTACAACAGCAGCAACACGTGCAATCTCGCGCGCATCTGCGCCAAGAGGGTTCGCACCTATCACATCGCCGATCCCGGCTGCCTGATCTCGCCGGACGAGATCCGTC
>JAICSD010000050.1 GCA_025937075.1 Vicinamibacteria bacterium
AGGTCGCCTTCAGCTTGATCGTACCCGTTGTCGCATCGACGGAGTTGTCGATGAAGTTCACCTGGCCGACTTCGAGCGGCCCCTTGGCAGCGGTTGGCTGCACGGCGGGTGCCGGCGCCTCCGGATTGGACCCCGCGGCAGTCGAATCGTGCGACGGAGGCCCGCCGCTGCCCGCCGCCGGAGCGCTCTGGATGCGCGCCTGGACGTCGAGCGGCTTCTGCGCCTGGTACCGGCGGATCTCCGTCAAGTAGCGGCCCGGGACGGCGAACGTGACGTAGATGGGAGAAATCTGGTTGATGACCAGCAGAGGCGTGGTGTCGTTGGCACGCACGAGATCCCCGACGTGCAGGCTCACCGCTCCGGCGCGGCCGGAAATCGGAGACGCGATCTTCGTGTACTGAAGATTGAGCCGCGCCGTCTCGACCGCTGCCTGATCGGCCTGAAGGGTTGCCTGCTGAGCGGAGGCCGTGGCGGTCTGTGTCTCGTACTGATCGCGCGGAATCAGACCGCGTTTATAGAGGTCCTCGTAGCGCGCCTGCTGCGAGACCGAATTCTTGGCAGTCGCGGTGTCGCGTGCCAGGACGGCCTGTGCCTGCTGGAGCGCCGCCTCGAACGGACGCGGATCCAGAGTAAAGAGGAGCTGTCCTTTTCGAACCTCCTGCCCTTCGATGAAATGAATTGCGCTCAGCTGGCCGGTGACTTGCGCGCGGATCTGAACAGTCTGAAGGGCTTCCGCGGTCCCGACGGCCGGGATCGTCAGCGGCACGGCTCTCGTGACCACGCGGGTCGTCGTGACCGGCACCGGTCCGCCAGCGCCACCGCGGCCTCCGCGTCCGCCTCCGCGGCCCTGCTGAGCTGTCGCGGCGGCGGAGGGTTTCTCGGACGAGCAGCCGGCCAGCGTCAGGCTGAGGATCGCGACGACAAATACGAACAGGTTACGGGGGAGATGATTACGCATCAAGGCAGAAAGAGGGCTGTGTTGCTAGACGACCGCCGCGAAACATCCGTTTACCGCGAACGCTAAGGATCTCACTGACGAGCAGTTGGCACAACATCGGTATACTACGGGTGCCTTGCCCTCACGACGTGTCTACATTGGCACCGACGGCGGCGCCACCACCTCGAAAATCGGCGCAGTCTGGAGCGATACCGCAGCCGTCGTATCCACACGCCTGCTGCAGCGGCCCACACGGGCGGATGCCGGGCCGCTCGCCATGGTGCGGGGCTGGGTCGAGGCCATCAGCGAGTATCTGGACGCAAACGGCCTGACCTGGGCCGCGATGGATGGGGTCGGTCTGGCGATTCCAGGTCCCTACGAGCGCTACGGCGTCTTCGGCCACTCGCCGAATCTGCCGTCAAGCTTCGAAGGCTTTGACGTGCACACGGCCTACGAGGATTCGCTCTCGCAGCAGGCCGGCCGCGCGATTCCACTCGTCGTCGGCAACGACGGCAACATGGGCGGCGTGGCCGAGGCGCAGCGCGTGCGCGGCAACTCGACCGCGACGGTGATGATGCTGGCGCCTGGCTCGGGCCTCGGCTGCGCGTTCGTGGACGGACACGGACTGCCGCTCGACGGCGACACGCTCTCGGGCATGGAAGCCGCGCACATGCCGGCGCCGCTGCATCTGCTGAACATCGCGCCGTATCCCTGCGGTTGCGGACGGACGTGGGGCTGCGTCGAGGTGTACACGACCATCTCAGGACTGCCCTATCTGCTCGAGGAGACGCTGACGCGATTTCCTGACCATCCTCTGCGCCGCGCGGGCGGCGATCCGAAGGCGCGCGTGTTGAGCCTTCGCGGCCTCGCGCAGAAGGAAGATCCGCTCGCGCTCGAGATCTTCGATTTCCAGGCGCGCGCGCTCGGCCTGCACGTCGCGAGCCTGGCGATGGCGCTCGATCCGGCATTCGTCGTGATCGGCGGCGGGCTCATGGATCCCGAAGCAACCACGCCATCATTCCGCGAACGGTATCTGTCGATCCTCCGCGATACCGCCGCTCCGTATCTCTGGCCGACACAGCGCAGCGGTATCACGATCGTTCCCGCCGCGCTCGGAGATCTCTCGCAGGCGATCGGCGCCGCGCTCGTCGCGCTCTATCGCCGCTGACGCGGCGACGTCAACCGACAACCCTCAACCGATTACCGACAACCGATAACCGTCAGCCTTCAACCGACCTCCTCAGTATTCCCGCCCCCCGGGCATGCGCCGTGCACCCTCATCCAGACCGGGAGCGAGTATCCAATTGGAGGCAGAAAACTGATGGGAATCAAATTCAAACTCGGCCTGGCCTGTGCGGCGATTCTGATGAGCGCCGGGCTGGCGGCCGCGCAAGGGGTGATCAACGACGACCGCTCGACGTACGTGACGTTCAGCGGACCGGTGTCGCTGCCGGGGGTGACGTTACCTGCGGGCGAATACCTCTTCCGGCTCGCGGACTCGCTGTCGAACCGCAGCATCGTGCAGGTATTCGACAAGGACCGCAACAAGATTTACGCGACGATCCTCGCGACTCCGGCGCGGCGCCCCGAGCCCACGGATCAAGCGGTCGTGACGTTCCGCGAAACGCCGTCCGACCGGCCGCCCGCCGTGCACTATTGGTACTACGCGGGCGAAAGATCCGGGCAGGAGTTCGCCTATCCGAAGGCAGAGGCGATGCGGATAGCGAACGCATCCGGCGAACCGGTGCTGGCGGTCGACAGCGACTCGGCGAACATCGAGGACATGCAGAAGGGCGAAATCTCGCGCGTGCAGCCGAACCAGGCAACCATCACACAGCCTGAGCAGAGCGCGGCACCTGCGCCACCCGCGCCAGCGCCGCAGGAAACGACTGCTCCGCCGGCGCAACCGCAGGAGACGGCACGTCCGGCGAACACGAGCGAGCCGCAGTCCAGCAAGACCGGAACATCCGGCACCCGCGCGCCGGCCGCAACCGGCACAACCGGCACGACGCCGCAGACGGCTCCCGCGACGCCGCAAGCAACGCAGCCGCGGCGCACCGAGCTTCCGAAGACCGCTAGCGAGTTGCCGCTCGTCGGCTTCATCGGCCTCTCCGCGCTCGTGGCCGCACTGGGTCTCGGCGCACTTCGTCGTAGACTCGTATAGAGCCATGCCGCGACCGCGCTTCCACCAGCTCCGCACGTTGAGTCTTGCGGTTTCGGTGTGGAGCGCGGCCGCGGCAGTCGGCCTGGCCGCTCGACCGCAGGATCCACCTCACGTTGTCTTCTCCTCCCGTACAGATCTCGTCGTCCTCCATGTGAGCGTGGTAGATCGGAAGTCGGGTTTCGTTCCAGGCCTGCCGCGCGACGCGTTCACGGTGTACGAGGATGGGAAGCCGCAAACGATTCAGTTCTTCCGCAACGAGGACACTCCTGTGACGGTTGGACTCGCGATCGACAACAGCGGCAGCATGCAGCACAAGCGCGATGCGGTGATTGCGTCGGGCCTCGCGTTCGCCGATTCGAGCCATCCGCAGGACGAGATGTTCACGATCAACTTCAACGAGCGCGTGTGGCCCGGGCTCCGGGGCCACCCGTTCACGAGCGATCACGGCGAATTGCGGGCGGCGCTCGCCGGATCGACCGCCCGCGGACAGACGGCGCTGTTCGACGCGATTGCAGCATCGCTCTCGCAGCTCGCCGCCGGTCACCAGCAGAAGCGCGTGCTGATCGTGATCAGCGACGGCGGCGACAACGCGAGCCGCACGCGGTTCGATGACGTGCTGGATCGGGCGCTCCGAACGAACGTCGTCATCTACGCCGTCGCCTTGTACGACGAGTACGATGACGATGCGAATCCCAAGGTGCTGCGGGAGCTCGCGGCGGCAACGGGCGGAGAGGCGTTCTTTCCGCGGCACACGGAGGAGGTCACGCGGATTCTGCAGCGGATTGCGACCGACATCCGCAGCGGCTACAGCATCGGATACGTGCCCGGCGCGACCGGCGGGCACGGGTTCCGCTCGGTTCGCGTGAGCGTCCGCCCGCCCGACGGGCGCAAGGTCACCGTGCGTGCGCGCACCGGGTACGTTCTCCCCTCCACGGACGAAGACGATGGGCGGCACTGACACGCGTGAGCGTGCGGGTGCGCGTGGGCGTGCACGGCTGCAGCTGATCCAGCTCGCGCTGTTCCTGATCGCCGGGCTCGCGCTCGGGTGGTACGCGGGTGTGTCGGCCGCGACCATCGTCGATCAACGATCGTGGCATCAGCGATCGTGGCTTCCGCCTTCAGGCGGAAGTGCGACGTGGACGGACGAGCTGCCGCGGCACGCGCCGCTTCCGCGGCGCGCGTACGTCGGCCGGCTCTCGATCGAACGCCTCGGTCTGTCAACCGTGATCCGGGAGGGAGCGGACGATAGCGTCCTGCGGACGGCCGCCGGACACCTGTCTGACACGCCGCTGCCGGGGGATCCCGGCAACAGCGCTGTCGCCGGTCATCGCGACACACTGTTCCGCAAGCTCGAGGACGTCCGGATCGGCGATCGGATTGCGATGGCGCGGCCGTCGGGAACGGTCTACTTCACCGTCCGCGATACGCGCATCGTGGCGCCGACGGATGTGTCCGTGCTCGCGCCCACCGAGCAGCGGACCCTGACGCTCGTCACGTGCTATCCCTTCCGCTACATCGGACCCGCGCCGAAGCGATTCGTCGTGACGGCCATCGAAGACGCGGGCGTGCCTGATCCTCCGCGCCTCGAGAGCGCGGTGCGGACGCGCTGAAGCGTGAACGTCAACGAATCTTTTGGCACTTCCGTGATGAAGGGCTTGATCATCCAGCCGAGACCGAACGGCACGTCGCGCGAGAGCGTGATCGATTCGCACTGCACGTACGTTCCGCCGTCGCGCTCCAGAAAGCGCCAGTACGTGTTCAGCCGCCACATGAACCCGTGACCCTGTCCCGGCGGGAGCTCCTTTTCCGCAGGCGCGCCGGCGTCTTCCACTTCCGACACGCGCGTGCTTCGGATCGTGCTGTAGACGCGATCGGGCGCGACGGTCACGAACTGCGCGTCGTTCTCGGTGTTCAGCGTGACGCCGATCACCTTCTTCATGTAGAAGCGCAGGAAGACGCGGAAGTGATCGCCCCGATGCTCGAGAATTCTGGACCGGACGACGTTGGGGGCAAAGAGCGCCGCGTGCCGGTCGTAGTCCTGCATCAGCCGCACCGCGTCACGAACGTGGACGGACGGTATGAAGATGATGCCGACCCAGTGATGCACGAGAGCGTCGGGGACGTCGATTTTCTCGCCGATGCGCAGCCGCTCGGTGACGACCTCACCGCGCTGCAGGCGTGTGCGCACGTCCTGCTGACGCGCGGGCTCGAGCGTATCGAGCCAGAGGAACCCTGACGGCGATTTCACTTCGCCGCTCATGCGCCGCTCAGCTGCCGCTACGTACTGATCGAAGGCGGCGGCCGTCCGCGGGTGAAGCTCGGACGCCTCCATTGCCGCGCCGCCCACCGCGACCAATA
This sequence comes from Vicinamibacteria bacterium, assembly GCA_025937075.1. The sequence continues at coordinate 5,460 of JAICSD010000050.1, forward strand.
TCGCGAGCATCCCGATCAGGCGATGGATCACATTCATCGACGCGCACCTCTTTGTGAGGTGCCGCGGTCCCACTCGACGCGCTCTCATTGATAGGCGTAATTCGCGGGCGCTGCGGCTCGCCCCCGCGAACCGCCTGGGGTACACTGCAGCTTACTTCGCGAGCGCTTTGATGTGCCGGCGCATTCTCATCCTTGCGGCCGTGTTCGCAGGCGCGTGCGGCAGCAGTCCGGCCGCCCCCACGCCGTCGGTGCCGGTCAGCAGCGGCGTCGCGCTGGGGACCGGCCGGCGCAATCTCACCTTCATCGGCGACTCGTTCAAGTGCGGGGACGTCCGGAACCCTCAGTCAGGCACAACCATCACTGTCGACGTGATGGTCACGTCCGAAGGCATGGCCTCGATGCTTCGCGCCGTCGACACCGACGGCGGCAGCTTCGAGATCCGCATCGAGCGCGCACCTGGCACCGGCATGTTCGGCGCCATCCCGCTCACGGGGTCGGCGCGCGGGTATGCGATCGACTCGCTCGACGATGACGTCCATACGCCGACGGGGACGAAGCTGACCTTCGATCCCTCGGGCGCGCCGCCCGTGCCGCTGACGGGGCTCTCGCCGTTTTCCTCGTTTGCCACCGGCACCCTTCAGGGCGCCATCGAGTTCAGCCGCAACGGGATGGTCTCCTCCTGCCCGCCGGGGACTACGAGCTGGTCGTTGACGAGCAGTTCGATGGAATGACCTGCTGATCACGGTCGATGAAGGCCACAAAGATCACGATTGAGACACAAAATAATTCCTTGTGGTTGGCCGTCGGCCGTTGTCGTGGGCGGCCCTACAGTTCAGATCACGATCACTTCATGATCCAGAATTGAATCCACCCGCACGACCAGCGTGCTGCCATCGATCTGGACGGGCCGCTCGACTCCCGCCACCAGCAGCCGTGCCTGCGACGGACGCGCGCCGCCACGACGCTCGATCCTGACCGTGAACGGGCCAACGGGGATCAGTTCATCGAGCGGGGCGCGCCAGGTCGCCTCGCTCGTGAGATTCACGAGGTGAAGAATCCGGCGGTTCGGCTGCTCGTACAGGTGACAGTCGATCAGCCCTGGGCCCTGCACGGAAAGCGGAATCCTGTCCTCCGCGGCCCATCGAACGACGTTGGCGAGCAGCGTCGCATGATCCGGCAGGTGCTCGCGCGCGTACCGCCGATCGATGTCGGCCGGCATAAAGGCGACGCGGCTCTTTCCGTGCTGCGACAGCACGAGACCTGCGACGTCGGTCTTCGGTACCCGCATCCACGACGTCTCGGGCGGATACGTCGGAAACGCGGGAACGAACGTCAGCGGAACCGTGGCGGCGGGGTGGACCTTCAACGGCTCCAGCACGCCGCCATACGGCAGAATGTCCGTCTCGCCGAAGCCGCGAAGCACCGCGTGGCGCTTCCCCGTGACGGGCGGTTCGTCACCGATCTCGGGGCCATCGACGCGTGCGCGCAGTTCGGGACTGAGTCGCAGGTACGTGTGCACGCTGCCGGACGCCTGGCCACCCGATGGCAGTTTCGGCGTCTCGCCGATACGATGGCATGCAAAGAGGTCGGCCAGCAGGAAGTCGGCGCGCGGATCACCCCACTCGTCGTACAGACCCGTCAATCCCGTCGCCACGAGCGATCCACCGCGCTGCACGAAGCGCCGGATCGCGGCGCCCTGCGCGTCCGACAACGCGCCGACGTTCGGGAGCACGAGCAGATCGAGGCCGGCGCCCTGCGCGTCGATGTCGTCCGCGTGGATCCCAAGGTAAGGGATGCGCGCCCGCACGAGCGCGTGCATGAACCCTGTATACGGCGCGTCTACCCGATCGGCGGCCGCATCGCGTCCGAAGAAGTCCGTGTTCCGCTGCGACCACACGACGCCGATGCTGGCCACCGGCGTTCGATCGATCAAGTACTCCTGGTGCTGCTTCCACCAGCGCATCACCGGTTCCGCGGTGTGATACATGCGCCGGTCCTCGTGGTACGCGCCGACGTGATGCCACCACGGCTGGATGCCGCCCGCGATACCGGCAATCATCCACATCCGCGCTTCCGGAGCAGGCTTGCTCGCCAGACGGTAGTAGCCCGGACCTGATTGATACATCGCCATCGATTCGGGCGCGAGCTTCTCCCATCCGAGCAGCGCGTGCACGCGCTTTCCCGTGTCGCCGTTCTGCTGGAACCCCGTATCGTCGTCGCGCCGCTGGTGATCGAGCATCATGATCGCGGCACGATGGCAGATCTCGCGCAGATCGCGGAACGAATGCGCCTGCGCCGTCACGGAGCCGCTGTTCATGCCGGCCCAGATGCAATCCTCGCCGCCCGATTCGCGGGTCAGGCGGTTGTTCATCTCCCAGACCTCGATCCGCCGCGCGTAGCTCCAGAGAATCCATTGCCGGTACGCCGGATCGTCCCAGTCCGCCTTGCGCGGGAGCGCCGCGCCGGTCTTCGCACGAAACCACCGATCGCAGTTGGCGCAGTAACAGATGCTCTCGCGTCCGAGCCCCGCCCAACTGTTGTCCGTGAAGCCGTCCGGATGCGAGCGCTGGATGATCTCGCGCAGGACGGAGGGCAGGTACTCGTCGTAGTACGGACTGTTGATACAGGCGACGTACTTGTCGCCGGCACGATAGGGACGCCCATCGAGATCCCGCGCGAACCAGTCCGGGTGCGCCTGGAAGAAGTCCTCCGCCGCGCGGTTCGAATCCATCCGCGCCATCACGAAGAGGCCATCGTCGTGCGCCGCCTTCGTCAACTCACCAAAGAGATCCCGGCCATTCAGGAACTCCGCGCGATGCTGCAGTTGAAACCGGCTCGGGTAGTAGGCGACGATGCCGCCGGCGTTGATGATGACGGCCTGCACCGCTGTGCGCTTCCAGTACTCGCGCCACCACGCGATGTCGTAGCGCACGGGATCTTTCTCGGTAATGTTCGTCTGTCCCCAGAGGTACGCGCGCCGATACCACGGCGTCGCGGTGGCCGGTTGCTGCGCGCTTGCCGTGTCGATCGCACCGCGAACGGTCAGGGCGGCAGCAATGCTCCCGCGCAGGAAGGTCCGGCGAGCCATCCCTTCATCGCATTGCATGGTCATTCAATCGTAACGCGGGCAATCGTAGCGCGGACAATCGTAACGCGGGCAATCGTAGCGCGGCCTTTCAGGCCCGCGTCAGGCGAATGGCGCGTCCGGCAGCGCGCAGGTTCTCGAGTCGCATCTCCGAGTATTTACGCGACAGGATGATCCCGTGCGCGCCGCTCTCGAGCGCCGCACGCACCGCCCCGTACACGTCGTCGGGGCCGGACTTCTTTTCGTGCTCCCCGGTCGGAATATCGATCTCGATACCGGGCCAGATCTGCATCCGGCTGCCGGCACTCGCCACGGCACGTTTCGTTTCCCGGCGGACGTAATCGGCGCTCAGGCCAGCGGTCGGCAATCGGTCGAGCGGCGCTTCGTCGCCGTACTGCTGGATGCGGTACGTGAGCGCCGTCGTCTGCTCCGGGGTGAGATCCGCGAACACGGTCGAGTTGACGTTGCGGATGTACTGCGCCATGCGCGGGCCGCCGGAGTCGTGATACATGACCACCTTCAGAAAATCCGAGTACTCCGAGAACGCGCGATAGTCCTGCTCCGCGCGATAGAACGGCGCGAACGAATTCGTGTGCCACAGGTGCCATCCCATCGCCCGTGGCGCCGGCGCGTCGTGCGCCGTCCGGTACATCGCGCGGTATGTTTCGCGAAGCCCTTCGTTCCACAGGCGTTCCCACGCGAGCACCTCGGGGTGCTCGACGAGGATGCGCCAGAACGTCACGAACGCGCCGTCAACCGGACGCGTCCCGTCCTTCATACCGCTGATCCATCGTTCGAGCGCCAGATACCCCTGCCGGGCGCGATCGACGTTGATGCCTTCCTTGCGCGCCGCCGCCTCGCAATAGGAACAGAAGCAGCCCGCCGTCGACGGGCTCGGGCCTCCACCGAGGCTCGCGCCGAGCGCGTTGTTCAGCGGTCGCTGCCGCTCACTCCCGAACATCAGGGCATCGAGCGCATACGACCGGAGGAAGTCCTGCGTGAGCCCGAGCCAGAAGTTCACTGCGTTCGGATTGCGATAGCACACGCGCGCGGCGGGCCGCCCGTGGACGTCCACCTCGAAGGCCTTGTCGAGGCCCGGCACGTCACGGCGAAAGACGTCCTCGTACCAGCCGATCACTTTCATGCCGCGCGCGTGCGCACGCGGCAGCACGTCGGCGATCACGTCGTAGCTCCCGTAATCCGGCGCCTTCTCCGGCGCGATGCTCGTGCCCTTGTAGTACTGCGGATGCGGCGTCGCGAAATTGCCGCCGTGGTAGTTGTCGTCGTACTCCTGCTTGCCGTGATCCGGCAGCGGTGTCCCGCGCGGCTGGCGACCGCCAATGCCTCGGCCGTACGTGAAGACGGCCAGGAAGAGCGTGTTGATTCCGTTCTCGGCAAAGAGATCGAGGACGCGATCGGTCCCTTCATCGAGAAACGAGACCGCGCCGACCTGAATGCCCATCGTGCGCGCGGGCGTCTGACCCTGCATCTCTCCGGACCAGTTGAGCGCAGCGGCGCCCGCGGCGGCCGCGGCCGATCGCTCGATGAACTCGCGTCGATTCATGACTCATCTCCCTGCCGAATGTTCACTCGCGTGATTCCCCCATCCCTGCATTGCGCCGGTCAAGCGAAAGGCGCACCCGCGTGCAATTTTGCGCAACGTCCAAATCCGTCACCAGTGCGCACATTTCGACGCGGGCCAGGGGCGAGCCCGTTGGAAAGTCGACGCACCGCGCGGGAATGGCAGCGGCATGCGCGTTGCCGTGAGCAGCCGTTCACGTACATATGCTGTCGCGAACCGACGTCCCCGCCACGCTCACGCACCCGCTCATCCTCACCCTCATTCTCGCGCCCGCCGCACTGCGCTGGTGGCTCGGAACGCGACTTCTTCGCCGCGTGGACGAAGCAACATTCCCGGAGCGGCTCGCGGCGCATCATCAGCTGAACCGCAGCGTGTTCGCCCTTACGGTGATCCTGCTTATCTGGGTGTTCCCACACTCCGCGTATTGGTCCCTGCCGCTGCTGATCCTGAGCCGGACGGCTGCAGGATTCCCGTTCCGGAAACAGATTTACAGCGAGACGTGGTCCCTCGGCGGGATGGTCTCGTTCTTCGGCAGACTGATTGTCGGCGTGTACGGCTTCTGGCTTCTTGCGCTGAACGCAACATATCTCGCGAGCCTCGCCGGAGGGTTCGACTGGTTCGTGGCCGCAGCGCTCGGCGCGATTCTAATCGCCTGGCACGAGCGGTACCCGGACATTCTGCTGTGGCTGCTCCGCACACGACCCATTCGGGATCGCCGTCTGCTCGAACGTTTCGAGCGAATGACAACCGCCGCGGCCCAGGGGCGACCATGTCGGTTCGAGTACGTGGACATGAAGGGCGGCGGACTCGCCAATGCGCTCGCGCTTCCGTCGCTGCGCCGATCCGCGGTCCTCTTCACGAGCACGCTGCTCGAGCGCCTCGACACCGACGAAATCACAGCGATCTGCGCCCACGAAATCGCGCACCTCGAGTACTACAACCCGGACCGGATGACGCGATACCGGCGCGTCGGCCTCTCACTGATCGCCCTTTCCGTGCTGGCGGCGCCCGTCAGCCGGCTCACGTTCCCCTCGGAAGCGGGCTATGCCTCGGTGCTGGTGCCGCTCGTGATCCTGTTCGCGCTGGGCGTGCGGGCGCGCGACCGTCAACGAAGCGAGACCGCGAGCGACCTACGCGCGGTCACGTTGTGCGGCGACGCGGATGCGCTCGCGCGCGCGCTGACGAAGGTGTATCAATTCGCGCGCGTTCCGCGCCGGTTCGATGCCTATCGCGAACGCAGCGCCACACATCCGAGCCTCGCGCGGCGCATCCGTGACATCCGTGCGGCGGCGGGACTCCAGCCGTCGCCGATCGTAGAAGCATCGACGTTCGCCGCTGCGCAGGGCCCCACGCGCGTCGTTTTCACACCTGCCCGGCTCGAGTGGCGGGAGCACGAAGGTGCGACTCACGCGCTCGAGTACAGCCACCTCTCGGAGCTGCGACTGCAGCCGCAGCGAGACGGCGCGCGGCTCATCGCGATCGAACGGACGGGACGGCGCTGGCAGATGCCGGTTCAGGCGCGGGACCTCGCGGCCGTTCAGGCCACCCTCGACGCGGTCGACGGGCAGCTCGGGCCATTCACGGCGCCGCGCATCTCGCCTGGGTTCGCACGAGTCATGGCGCTGCTGGGCGTCCTCGTCGGCGCGGCCGCCGCACAGTTCGCGTGCGCGCTCGTCGCGTTTGTCGTATTCCTGAGGCCGAACGCAAACCTCGTCGCGGGCTCGGGCGCCGCGGCGCTGACGGCCGTCGCGCTTCTGCTCCGGGACGGTCTGGCCCGAACGGCATCGACACGGATCAGCGCGGCCGCGATGCTCGTCGTCGTCGGCCTCGGTCTGATGGCGCTCGCGTGGTTCATGCGCGGCGACAGGACCGAGTCGAGATCAATCGAGCCGGCGGCCGTCATTGGCCTTGCCGCCGCGATGGCACTGCTGGTCCTGGTGGCCGGCGGTCTCGATTCGGTTCGAATTCATCAAAGCGCTCGCGCATTGCCATCCGCAACGATCCTGCTGCTCGCCCTTGCAATGATGCTGGTGACCGACCGGTCTCGGGCGATGCGTGTGGCCGCCGTCGTGCCGCTTCTGCTCGGCGGCACAACCGCTGCCGCCGGATCGATGACCTTCCTCGATCGCTTCTGCACGGATCCGTTTCTCGTCGACAGCACGCCGGCTGCCCGGCGCTCGATCGACGTTCGCCCGCGGGTCACGTTCGAGATTCCGTTCGCGGCGCAGGAGCTCAGGCTGTCGCCCGCCGGACATCTGATGGCGATCGTCCCGGACGAGGACAGCGATTCGGATCAGAACGTCCCGCGCACGTTCCACATCGGCGCCGCCGATGGAGCGCTCGTGCCGATCCAGGCGGACGACCTTGCGTTCGTCGACGAAGCGCACGTCCTGACGGTCAGGTTCGACGGCGCCGACGCCGAGCTTCGCGAGCTCAGCGCCGCGGCACCGCAAGACGTGCTGTGGCGCGAGCGCGTCGCTCGAATCAGGACGGGCACGCTCTCCTATTCGCCATCCACACAGGAGTGGCAGATCCGCGGCTGGTCGAACGGACGAACGCTCGTCAGCGTGCGCGGACGCCTCGAGTCAGGCGCCTCCGCGAAAACGGAATGGGCGGTGCCGAACAACGAGGGGTGGGTCAGCGCGGTAATGGCGTCGGACCGCCACGCGCTCTTCGTCGAAACATCGTACGATGCCGGCCTGTTCGACGAGGGGGATCCGTTTCGCGTGATTGATCGGCTGCTGGAGCCTCGGGCTTCTGCACGCATCTGGCGGATGGACGAGCGCGCCGCGACACTTGCCGCCGAATCGCATCTCGACAGCGTGCGCTGCAGCACTGGCGACGCCGTTCCAGGGTCGCTCGTGTGCGCCGCGTTCGACGGGCTGAGAACGAGACTGCTGTCGGTCTCCGCAGAGACGGGCCGCGTCACGCCGCTCAGCGCAGTCGACGGTTGGTTCCTGCCGTCGAATCGGACCACCGCCGGCTGGATCACCGGATCGATCAAGTGGACACCTGTTGCGCTGCGCACATCGACGAACGAAATGCTGCGGCTGCCCTCGCACACTCACGAATGGACGCAGGCGATCGCGGCCGCGGCGGACACGATTGTCACGGTGTCCAGCGCTGATGCGAATGTCGTGAGGGTGTACACACTACCGGCGCTCGTCCTTCACTCGTCTCGCAGTATCACCACCGGATCCAATCGCGCCGCCGCGCGACTCGGGAGGTAAGTGGCAAGCATGGCGACGAGAAACAAGACCGCGGCGACCGCGACGTAGGTGGCGAAATCGAGCGGCGACACACCGAACAGGAAGCTGGCGAGGATCCCTGAGAGTGCGACGGCTCCGGCAAGCCCGGCGGCCACACCTGGCAGCGTCAGGCGCAGTCCGCTTCCCAGCAACATTCCGACGACGTCTTCGGACCGGGCGCCCAGCGCGAGACGAACGCCAATCTCACGGCTGCGCTGCGTGACGATGTGGCCCATGAGCCCGTAGATGCCGATGGCCGCGAGCAGCAGCGCAAGGAGCGCAAAGGCCGTGACCAGAACGGTTTCGAAGCGCCGCCGCGCACGCGCGTCCGCCAGCAAGCTCTCCATCGTCTGGAACGCGGACACGGACTGATCCGGATCGAGTGCCGCAATCTGTTGGCGGATGGGCGCAATCACTCCCGCCGGATCCCCCTGGGTGCGCACGACCAGCAGCATGAACGGCGAAGGTGCTTGTTGATGCGGAAGGTAGACTTCTGCCTTTTGCGGCGCCTCGAGTCCGAAATGATGCGTCGCCTGCACGACCCCGACGATTTCACGCCAGCGTGGACGCCCATCCACCCATTCGGTCGCGAGACGTTTGCCCAGCGGATTCGCTCCCGGCCAGTACATTCGAGCTGCCAGGTCGCTCACGATGGCGACGGGTCGAGAATCGCCGCGATCCCGGGCATCGAACAACCGGCCCTCGATGAGCCGCACACCAATCGTGTCGAAGTACTTCGCTGAAACGCGCGGCCGATTCGCGTGAGGACCGCTCGTGCCCGGGGCAGGATCGCGGCGTCCCTCGATCGCGAATCCCCCCTGATCGTTGATGCCAGTCAACGGAATGGAATCGCTGACGGCTGCGGACACGACGCCTGGGACCGCGTCGATCCGTCGAAGCGCATCCTCGAAGAAGGCGACCTGTTGCGCGGGTTCTCCGTAGCGGGCAGGCGGCAAGTTCAGGATGGCCGTCAACAGGTGAGGCACCTGAAACCCGAGGTCGAGGCTCGCGACACGAACGAAACTGCGCACCAGCAGGCCAGCGGCAACGAGGAGCATGACCGCCAGTGCCAGCTGCGCCGCCACGAGCACCTGGCGAATGCGCGCACCAATCGCAGTGCCGGAGATGCTCCTGCCCCCCTCTTTCAACGCGCGCTGGACGTCGACGTGGGTGCCCCAATACGCGGGTGTGAGGCCGAACAGGATCCCGACACAACCGGTGACGAGCACCATGAATCCGAGTACCTGCGCGTCGACGCTGGTCTGCTGCAGCCGAGGAAGGTTCCGCGGCGCGAGAAGGATGAGCGCATGCGTTCCGTAGTAGGCGATTACGAGTCCGGCCGCCGCGCCGCCCGCCGCGAGCAAAAGACTCTCGGTCAGCATCTGCGTGACAAGGCGCAGCCGGCGCGCGCCGAGCGCCTGCCGCACCGCCATTTCGCGACGACGCTCCTCCGCGCGCGACAGAAGCAGATTCGCGATGTTCGCGCACATCAGCAGCAGCACGACTCCGATCGCGCTCAAGAGCAGCAGCAGCGCCTGGCGCGCCCTGCCTGCGACGTAGATGTCGAGCGGCAGGACGGTGACGGTGAAATCCTTGTTCGAGTCCGGATACTGGCGCGCCAGGTTGTCCGCGATCGTCCGCATGACGGCGCGCGCGCGATCCAGCGTGACGCCCGGCGCGAGGCGTGCGACGGCCCAGTAGTTGTGACTGCCTCGGTCTTGGAGATCCTCCGAGGGCCGCATCGGAATCCAGAGATCTCTCGGAGCGACCTGTTCGCCGGGTATGTTGTTGGGAAAGCTGAACGCCGCCGGCATCACGCCGATGATCG
>JAICSD010000322.1 GCA_025937075.1 Vicinamibacteria bacterium
CGCGAGGCTCAGCGACGCGCGCGGCAGCCTGCTCCACGCGCTCGCCATCGATCCCCATGACGCCGCGGCGCACTACAACCTCGCGGTGCAGTACGAAGAAACGGGCGATCTGGCCCGCGCCGTCGAGCACTACCGCGCGTTCATCCAGAACGCCGGGCCCGAATACGCAACACGTATCCCCGACGTCCGCGCCCGTGCCTCGGCGCTCGACGCCCGTATCAAGTAAGATCGCCGGAACCGAGACTTTCACTGGCGCCGTTCAGGCGCAACGCTACCCATATGTCTGAGATCGATGCCCTCCTGAAGGAAGATCGCCAGTTTCCCCCGTCGGCCGAGTGGCGGCGCGACGCGGTTGCCAACGACCCGGCCGTCTACAAGCGGGCGGCCGCGGATCCCGAGGCGTTCTGGGCTGGCTTCGCCCGCGAGCTGGAATGGATGCAGCCGTGGTCGCGCGTGCTCGAGTGGAAGGCGCCCCACGCCAAGTGGTTCGTCGATGGAAAGCTCAACGCGAGCGTCAACTGCATCGATCGCCACGTGCACAGCGCGCGCCGCAACAAGGCCGCGCTGATCTGGGAAGGCGAGCCGGGTGACAGGCGCACGCTGACCTATTGGGACCTCTACAAGCAGGTCGGCACGTTCGCGAACGTCCTGAAATCGCTCGGCGTGAAGCGCGGCGATCGCGTCGCGCTCTACCTTCCGCTCATCCCTGAGCTCGCGATCGCCATGCTCGCGTGCGCGAGGATTGGCGCCGTGCACAGCGTGATATTCGGAGGCTTCAGCGCGGAATCGCTGCGCGACCGCATCAACGACGCGAACGCGGTGCTGCTGGTCACCGCGGACGGCGGCTACCGCCGCGGCCACATCGTTCCGCTCAAACAGATGGCGGACGAAGCGCTGCGCGAAACACCATCAATCAAGAACGTCGTCGTTGTCCAGCGCGCGGCCGGCGCGCCGATCCCGGTCGACATCAAGGAAGGACGCGACCACTGGTATCACCGCCTCGTGCAGCACGCGCCCGCCGCGTGCGAGCCGGAGCAGATGGACGCCGAGGACATGCTTTATATCCTCTACACGTCCGGCACCACCGGCAAGCCGAAGGGCATCGTGCACACGACGGGTGGCTATCTCGTCGGCACCTACGCGACGACCAAGTGGGTCTTCGATCTGAAGGAAGACGACGTGTACTGGTGCACGGCGGACATCGGCTGGGTCACCGGCCACAGCTACGTCGTCTACGGGCCGCTCTCGAACGGCGCGACGGTCCTGATGTACGAAGGCGCCCCCGACTGGCCGCAGAAGGATCGCTTCTGGGAGCTGATCTCGCGCCACGGCGTGACGATCTTCTACACGGCGCCGACGGCCATCCGGGCGTTCATGCGGTGGGGCACCGAGTGGCCCGCGAAGCACGACATGAGCACGCTGCGCCTCCTGGGATCGGTCGGCGAGCCGATAAACCCGGAGGCGTGGGTCTGGTACTACCTGAACATCGGCCGCGAGCAGTGTCCCGTCGTGGACACGTGGTGGCAGACGGAAACCGGAATGATCATGATCACGCCGCTCCCGGGCCTCACGAGCCTCAAGCCGGGATCGGCGGGGCAGCCGTTTCCCGGCATCGCCGCGGAAGTGCGGAGCAAATCAGGCCAGCGAGTGGAGGAGGGAGGCGGCCTCCTGACGCTGACGCGGCCCTGGCCTGCGATGCTGCGCGGCATCTACGGCGACGAAGAGCGGTTCGTGAAACAGTACTGGAGCCAGTGGAAGGACGGCGCGTACTTCACGGGCGACGGTGCGCGCCTCGACGAAGACGGGTTCTATTGGCTGCTCGGGCGCGTCGACGACGTGCTGAACGTCGCCGGCCACAGGCTGGGCACCATGGAGGTCGAGAGCGCACTCGTGGATCATCCGCGTGTTGCGGAAGCGGCAGTGGTCGGCCGTCCGCACGACATCAAGGGACAGGCGGTCGCGGCGTTCGTGACGCTCAAGGAAGGACAGAAGGCGTCGCCGTCGCTCGCCGACGAACTGAAGGATCACGTCGTCAGAAAGATTGGCGCGATCGCGAGGCCCGATCAGATTCTGTTCGCGGCGGATCTGCCGAAGACGCGGTCCGGAAAGATCATGCGCCGGCTGCTGCGGGACATCGCCGAAGGCAAGGCGCTCGGCGATACGACGACGCTTGCGGACCCTGCGGTCGTGGCACGCCTCAAATCGGAGTACGAAGAAAGAGAGGGATGAGCCGTGCCGCGGCTGACGGCGATCGAGCTGAGCGGCGACGCTTGTGTGCTCGTCGCCGCGCGCGTTCGCGGAGCCGCGGTCCACGTCGAACGGATCGAGATTCTCGATCCGTCCGCGTATCCAGGCGAGGGGGCGCTCAGCGCCGCGCTGAGCGGCTCCCGGCGGACGCTCGATCTGCCGAAGCGGGCCCGCGTCGTGTTGTGGGGCCTTCGCGACGGCGCGTCCGTCGACGAGCCCTCGGTCAGGGAACGTCTGACACCGCTCGCTGACGCGGGGTTTCGCATCGATCGGGTCGTCTCGCCGCAGAACGCGCTCGCGGCGCTCGCGCGGCTGAGGAACCCCAAACCCGAGAGCGCCACGATCTGGCTCGCGATCGATCGATCGGCGGTCGCGGTCGTATCCGCGCGTCCGGGCGAGCTGCTGTACTCCCACGCATTTCAATGGAACTCGTCGGTCGGAGCGACAGGCAGTCAGGCCCGGCTGCTGCAGCGCTACTCGCTCGTGGCGTTTCTCGCACCTGAAGTGCGCCGCGCGATCGCAGCTGCCCGCGAGCGGGGCGGGCGCGTGGACACGGTGATCACCTGCGGAACGCTGCCGGATCTGCGCTCGCTGACGATGCCGCTGATCGAGGAGCTGGACGTCGAAGTGGAAACGCTCGATTTCCTCGACGGCATTGTCGTGCAGGATGACGTCCGCGAGCGCGCCATGGAGCGTGCGCCGGCGATCCGCCTGGCGTGCGCGGGCGCGGTTGCCAGGCCGTCGCGCTTTCGCGATCCGGCCGCGCTCGTTCGTCCGCGCAGATGGCTGCGCGCGGTCGCGGCGGCCATCGCTCTGCTCGCGATCGGCGCGGCATCGGCGCTTTTGTGGACGTCGACGTATGGACGCAGCCCCGAAACGGCTCCTGTTGCACGAAGTACCGCGTCGCAGCCGTCGGCCGCGGTTCCGGCGCCCGCTTCGCCAGCGAGTGCGGTGCCGACCACCGGAAGGCCGGAGGCGCCCGTTCCGACGCGGGCCGCGCCGTCTACTCACGGTGCAGAAGTGCGACATCCTGCGCCACCACGCGCACAGGAACCTGAGCCCGCGCCCGCGCTGCCCGCTCCCGCTGACCGGGTGCGCGCTGCACCGTTGAGAGATCCGCTGCCGAGCGTCTCGACGATTCTCGTGTCGGAAGATCGGCGGCTCGCGATGGTGGATGGCCACATCGTCAGCGTTGGGGACAGGGTGGGTCGTCGAACGGTGGCAGCAATCGAGTCGCACGCCGTGCGTTTCCGAGAGCCCTCCGGATTACAGATTCGCGTCGGCCTTGGCGGAGGGGACCAGCCTTTTTCCCCCGATAGCCACCTTATGAGACACTGAAGCGAACTTTCCGCGCCCCCGGCACGTCAGAACGTTGAACCCGACATCATGGGCCTGATCGAAACACGCGACTTGTGGAAGACCTACGTCATGGGGTCCGAAGAGATCCACGCGCTCCGCGGGGTGTCCATCGACATCGAACCGGGCGAGTACGTGGCCATCATGGGTCCGTCCGGCTCCGGCAAGTCGACCCTGATGAACCTGATCGGGTGCCTCGATACGCCGACGAAGGGCAGCTACCTCCTGAACGGGAAGGAGGTCGCCGCGATGAACGACGACGAGCTGGCGCGGATCAGGAACGAGGAGATCGGGTTCGTGTTCCAGACGTTCAACCTGCTGCCGCGCGCGACCGCGCTGCACAACGTCGAGCTGCCGCTCGTCTATGCAGGGGTCTCGTCGAAGGAGCGGCAGGAGCGTGCGAAACAGGCTCTCGACAAAGTGGAGTTGACGTCGCGCGCGAGCCACCGGCCGAACGAGTTGTCCGGCGGTCAGCGCCAGCGCGTCGCGATTGCGCGCGCGCTCGTGAACAATCCGTCAATTCTGCTGGCCGACGAACCGACGGGGAATCTCGACTCGAAGACGGGCGTCGAGATCATGGCCGTCTTCGCGCGGCTGCACGAGAGCGGCAACACGATCGTGCTCGTCACGCACGAGCCCGACATCGCCGGGCACGCCCATCGCGTCATTCACATCAGGGACGGACAAGTGGAGAAGGATGTGCGGCAGCAACTTGCTGCAGCCGGCTCCTAATCACGGCCTGCCGGTCACGGCCGTGATCTCGGTTCAGCGCTCAAATAGCAGCCAGATGCCCCGTGGCGATTTCCCGCAGCGGCGCCATCCTGTCGAACGCCGACGCATCCAGCACGATCCGCTGCCGCGGCGCATCAGGATCCAGCGCCGGAATCGCGGAGAGCAGCGCGCGCGTGTAGGGGTGCTGCGGCGAGGCGAACAGCTTCCGCGTCTCTCCCATCTCGACGATCCGCCCCAGGTACATCACGGCGACGCGCTGGCAGATGTGTTCGACCAGCCGCAAGTCGTGCGCGATGAAGAGGTACGTGAGGCGGAGCCGCTGCTGCAGGTCCATCAGCAGACCGATGATCTGCGCCTGAATCGGCACATCCAAAGCGGAAACGGGCTCGTCCGCCACGATGAACGATGGATTGAGCGCGAGCGCTCGCGCGAGCCCGATCCGCTGCCGCTGACCGCCGCTGAACTCGTGCGGGTACCGGCGCATCTGGCCGGGGTCGAGCCCCACGAGCTCGAATAACTCCCGGACCCGTTCACGCCGCTCACGGCGCGACCCGATTCCGTGCACGACGAGCGGCTCCTCGACAAGCGTCCCGGCGCGCATGCGCGGGTTGAGCGAGGAGTACGGATCCTGAAACACGATCTGCATGTGGCGCCGCATCCGCCGCAGATCGCCGCGCCCGAGCGCCAGGACGCTGCCTCCATCGAAGAGGACTTCGCCGCCCGTGGGTTCGACGAGTCGCAGGATGCAGCGTCCGGTCGTTGTCTTGCCGCTGCCCGACTCTCCGACCAGGCCGAACGTCTCTCCGCGCTCGATGCTGAAGCTGACGTCCTGGACGGCGCGAAATACCGTTCGTGCGCCAAACAGGCCTCTCCGCCGGACGAAATCTTTCGTGAGATGCCGCACGTCGACGAGCGCCATCAGGCCAGCGGCTCTCTCATCGTCGCGTCGCGTCGCGCGTGCGCGGGCGCTCCCGGAATGGACGCGAGCAGCGTGCGCGTGTACGGATGGCTCGGGTGGCGAAACACGTCCCGAACGGGCGCGTGCTCGACGCTGCGTCCGGCGTGCATCACGGCGACCGTATCCGCCATCTGCGCGACGACCCCGAG
>JAICSD010000206.1 GCA_025937075.1 Vicinamibacteria bacterium
CCTCGATCTGCACCTGATGTACAAAGCGCTCTTCGAGCTCTCGACGGATCGCGCCGACTTCGCGTCGCGCCTGTTCGCGAGGAAGCGACCCGAAGGGTTGACGCCGGCGTCTTCCGCCAACGACATCTTCACAGCACTGGCGACGGCGGAGACGAACGAAACGCTCTTCGCGGAGAACCTCAACGCGATCGTCGAGCTCCTGACGAAGACCCACCGCTTCGCGCTCACGCCCGACGATGTGCCCGGTATCGAGTACGTGTACAGGAATTTCCAGACATACGGGCCTGGGCTGACGTACTGGATGGGTGGACGCGGCGGCGGCTTCGGGCGCAATTCGCCGTCGTACGCGGACCTGATGGTCTCGACGGACGAGAGCGGGCAGCCGCGCAGCTACATGGCGAGCGAGGAGAACTTCAATACGCTGAAGGATCTCGAATCGAAGAACCTGCTCGTTCCTCTCGTCGGCAATTTCGCCGGCCCGAAGGCGATCCGCTCGGTCGCGGCGTATCTCAAGGAGCGGCACGCGGTGGTGTCCGCGTTCTATCTGTCGAACGTCGAACAGTACCTGCGCATGGATGGTCTGTGGCCGGCATTCTGCTCGAATGCGGCCACGCTGCCGCTCGACGAGACGAGCCGCTTCATCCGATCGGTGCGCAACGGACAGTTCGGCTACGGGCCTGGGCTCTCATCGACGCTCGGTGGCATGGCGGATGAAGTGAAGGACTGCAGCACCGCGGTCGAGATGAACGGCCGCTTTTCAGCGATCGCCCAGCGACATTGACGGGCAACACGGGCGAAACCCGCCGGATTAGAAGCGAAAGCCCACGCCAATCCGCACCTGGTTCACGCTGTACGCGTCACCTCCATTGAGCGCGGACGCGAGGCCGCTGCCCACCAGAATCTTGTTGTACCGGTACCCGATATCCATCGTGAGGGCGCCGCCCTGCACCACGACGCCTGCGCCCGCGCCGAGCATCGGCTCGGTGCGATCCACGAACGCGAGCGCCGCGTCGACGATTGTGTCGGCGCGTCCGTAATCGATGCCGGAGAGCCGGGTGCTCAGCCGCGCGAACCCGGCGGTGGCCTCGCCGTACGGCCGGACGTGCGAGTGCGGCGACGTGATGAATCGCGCGCCGCCTTCGCCGTACCAGGCGGAGATGCGCAGATCGGCGGGCGTGAAGTCGAGCAGGTCGAAAAGCGGCGGCCTGATGTCCGCCATGCGACCGCCTTCCGCGATCGCCTGAAGGTTCGGCAGCAGGCCGATGGCGACGCGTCCGCCGAAGGTCGACGAGATCGACGTCCCGACGAACGTCGACGTGCCGAACGTCATGCCGCCGAATCCCTGCACTTCCGAGTTGCCGTCCTGCGCGCGCGCGGGTATCGCGAACGCGGCGAGCAGCGCCGCCGCGAGGATCAGTCGTCGCATGGTGAACGCTCCGTCCGGCAGGCTGCCCAGGTCTTCGAGCAACCGAAGTACCAATGGGCAGCCGCAGGAATTCGGGGGAATTTCGCGCACGCGCCTGCGCGTGTGACCCCTTGTGAGGACAATGCGCGCGAGCGGGGACGGGTGGCGGCCTGACAGGGCCGCCGCACGTCAGACGTCCGGCGTGATGTGGATCGTGTTGAGACGATAGAACAGATCCGCGTCGAAGCGGCCCATCTCCGTCGCGCGAAAGAGGTTGGCGCTGGTGGACACGATGAGGCGCGGGCGGCGCGCCGGGGCCGTCCCGTTCAGGGCGTCGGTGAGGAGCGTGCGGACGCGGACCTGTCCATCGAGCGGCATGTGTTCGACGTCGAGCAGCACGAGCGTCCCGACGTCCGACATATCCTCGCGGCCAAGCTGCGTGCCGCACGAGTGCGGCGACACCGCGCAATCGATGGCCACCATCTTGCCGGCCAACGTGTTGCTGCGCCCGTGAATCTGCGCCGCTATCCCGAACGCGCGGGCGCGGTTCGCCGAGATGAGCACCGGCACCCGCGTCCGGGCGGCCAGCCTGATTTCATTTTCGAGCGGGTGGGCGTACCGCCGGTTCCAGTTCCGCCGGTCGCGCGCCGCCACAATTCGCACGCTGTCGCAGTTGAGCAAGTAGTCCATGGATTCGCTCCGTCTGCCGGAACATACGGTCCCCCTTCCCGAAGGTCCATGCGCGAACCATGGAAATCGGCTGAGAATCGGGATGAGGAACCAACTCCTTACGCTGAAGGCGTTTAGCGTTGAATGTGAGCTGCGGGCGCTGCGGCGCGGCCGGCCCACCTCCGCAGTGATACGCTCTTACTGCCATGCTCCGGTTCGGCACCTTCGAACTCGACGAGGACAAGGCACAGCTCCGGCGGGACGGGACTCCGGTCAAGCTGGCGCCCCAGCCGTTCCGGCTGCTCCTGATTCTGGCCTCCCGGCCCGGCGAGCTGGTGACGAGGGATGAGATTCGCCAGCAGATTTGGGGCGGCGACACCTTCGTCGACTTCGACCAGGGCGTGAACTTCTGCGTCAAGCAGGTGCGCGCGATTCTCAGAGACGATGCGGACCGGCCGTTGTACGTGGAGACGGTTCCGCGCCGCGGCTATCGCTTCATCGCACCCGTGGAGCGGATCAACGTTCCGGTGGTCGCCCCGCGCCGCAGCGGCATGGACAGCAAGCTCCAGCGCGCGCTGTGGACCAACATTGCGGAGTTGCGCCTCTCCGAGGCACGGAGGCGCCGCCGGCTGACGCTCGCGCTCATCGGAATGGCGATCGTGGCGGTCGTGGCGATCGTCCTCGCGATCCTGCGGGCTGCATGATGCCCATCTCGGACACGGCGCGATGGGTCGCCGTCTACCGGGCTCAGGAGACGGCGCGTCCCGACGCCGTTTTCCGCGATCCGTTCGCGCGTCGTCTCGCAGGCGCACAGGGCGAGCAGATTGCCGCCGCACAGACGTTCGCGGGCGACAACGCCTGGGCCTTTACCGCACGCACCTGGCTCTTCGATCGGTGCATCGTGGACGAGGTCAGGGCGGGAGCGGGACTCGTCGTCAATCTTGCCGCCGGACTGGACGCCCGGCCCTACCGGATGGATCTGCCGCGGACGCTGCGGTGGATTGAAATCGATCTGCCGGAGATTCTCGCGTACAAGGCGGAGGCGCTCGCGCACGCGACGCCCGTCTGCGCGCTCGAACGCGTTGCCCTCGATCTGTCGGACGTCGAACAGCGCCGCGCGCTGTTCGCGCGGCTGGGTGCGATGGCACCGCGCGCGCTCGTCATCGCCGAAGGCTTCCTTCTGTACCTCGACCGCGACGGCGTCGAGTCGCTCGCGCGCGATCTGGCGTCTGTGCCAGCCTTCAGCCGGTGGGGGATCGACATCTGCTCGCCCGGCCTGATGAAGCTGCTCCAGGAGCGCGGCGGGGCGGCGATCGCCGCAAGCGGTGCGCCGTACCGGTTCGCGCCGCCCGAGGGTCCCACGTTCTTCGAGCGGTGCGGGTGGCGGCCGGTCGACGTCCAGTCGATGCTGAAGACCGCGGCGAAACTGAAGCGGCTGCCGTTCCGCTTGCGCCTCGCGGCGCTGTTGCCCGATTCGAACGGACCGCAGGGATCGCGCCCGTGGTCGGCAGTCGTGCGGCTGGAGCAGACCTCGAAGACCTGATGCGTGTCACGGGCGAGGCCAACCACCAAGGATCATCGCTCGCGCGTGGCGACGTAGCTCTTTCTCGCGCGCGCGGTCGTCCCGGGCGCTGTGATGCGCACTTCGAGCTTGTGCGTCTTTCCATCGAGCTTCTGCGGCTCGAAGCCGAGCGCGTATTGATGATGCAGCTCGTCGGCGACGCGGCCGAATGTGGCCAGCAGGTCGTTGGCGCGCGTCAGCTCGAAATAGCCGCCGCCGCTCGCGCCGGCAAGGCGCGCGAGACCCGGATCGGGCTTCTCCGGTTCGCGGCTGTGGGACCCGACGGTCGGGCCGCCGAATCCGCCGCGTCCCACCATCGTGCCGCCGTGCCCGTAGCGCCCGAAGTACTGGCTCGCGAGGCCGATGGCGTAGACCATCGTGTCCTCGCGCTCGGCCCGCTTGACGACCTCGCCGAACGACACGTTGTTCGAACCCGGCATCGGGCTGTCGACGCCGTCGGTGAACACGAGGATGACCCGGCGCCCCTGCTGATGGAGCAGCGCCGTCATCCCGACGCTGACGGCGTTCCAGAGCGGCGTCGGTCCGGGCTCCTGCAGCTCCGTGCGCAGGATGTCGAGCATCTCCCCCCTGTCCGTCGTGAAGTCGCGCGGATCGACCTGCACGCGAAACGCGAAGCTGCCGATGCGGGCCTTGTCGGCCGGCATGAGCCGTTCGATGAAGGCTTCCGCCGCGCGCCGCACGAGCAGGAAGTTCTCGCGCATGCTGACGCTGCGATCGAGCATCATCACGACCGTGATCGGCTGGATGTCGTTCGCGAATGTCGTGATCGTCTGGCGCTTGCCGTTGTCGTAGACCTCGAACTGGTCGCGCGTCAAATCGGGTACGAGCCGGCCGGATGCATTCGTGACGGTCGTGTACACCGCGACGGTGTAGGCGCCGCTCCGGAACGGCTGCTGCTGAACAGCGCCGAGCATGGCACACGCGACCGCAAGCGCTCCCAGGCGCGGGATCATTGGGGCGGCGACGGCGCGGTATACCCGGGACCGCGAAGGATTTTGCCTGGACGCGCACCGGTGGCGCGCCCCTGCTCGATGACCGGGGTGCCGTTGATCAGGACGTAGTCCATTCCGACCGAGAGCTGATTGGGGTTCTCGAACGTCGCTCGATCCGTAATCGTGTCCGGATTGAACACGACGAGGTCCGCCCACATCCCTTGCTTCAGGACGCCGCGATCGGTGAGCCGCATGCGCGCGGCCGGAAGCGACGTGAACTTGCGGATCGCGTCCTCGAGGGTGAGCAGGTGCTCTTCGCGGACGTACTTCCGCAGAATGCGCGGAAACGTTCCGTACGCGCGGGGATGCGGGTGCTCCAGCCCGAGCAGGCCGGTCGGGGCCGTGCCCTGCGAATCGTTGTCGACCGACGTCCAGGGCTGCTTCAGCGCAAGCGCGACGTCCGGCTCCGACATGCCGAACACTGCGGCATACGTGTACGCGTGATCGCGGGCGAGCAGATCCATGAGCGCATCAATCGGATCCTTTCGCCACAACGCCGCGATCTCCTTCAGCGTCTTCCCCTGCAGGTCGCGAAGCTCCGGATTCTGCACGACGCAGATCGTGACCGCCTCCGCCCCCGGAATCTCCTGCCACTCGTTGTCCCAGCCGCCAGCCGTGGAGAGCATGTCGGCACGCATGCGCTGCCGCGCCTGCGGATCGTTCAGGCGCGCGAGCAGCTGCTCGTCGCCGCCGTCGTGTGCCCAGGGCGGGATGAACGCCGAGAGCGAGTTGAACCATGCCGGGTACGCGTACGTGTTCGCGCCGACGTCGACGCCGCTCCGGCGCGCCGCCTCGATCTTCGCGACGATCTCCGGCATGCGTCCCCAGTTCTGCTTCCCGGCGGCCTTCAGGTGCCAGATCTCGACGGGCATGCGGGCCTCGCGGCCGATCCGGATCGCTTCGTCGAGCGCGCTCATGATCTCGTTGCCTTCCGAGCGCATGTGCGTCGCGTAGATGCCGCCGGAGCGCGCCGCCTCGGCTGCGAGCGCTATCAGCTCGTCCGTCGTCGCATAGGGCGCGGGCGCGTACTGGAGCGACGTGGAGATGCCGATCGCGCCCTGCTGCATCGCCTCGCGTACGAGCGACCGCATGCGATCGAGCTCGCTGGCATTGGGCTGTCGATCCGCGTCGCCGAGCACCATGCGCCGCACCTGCGTCGCGCCGACGTACGTCGCCAGATTGATCCCGATGCCCTGCCGTTCGACGCGAGCGAAGTACTCGGCGAGCGTACGCCAGTCGGGCATGAGCTTCAGGTGCTCGTAGCTGACGCGATCCGCGCGGATGATGTCGTCGTTGAGTGGAGCGGCCGACCCGCCTTCGCCGGTGATCTCGGTCGTGATTCCCTGGAAGATTTTCGACGGCAGCGTCGGCTCGACGAGGATCGTCAGCTCGGACTGGCCGAGCATGTCGATGAAGCCGGGCGCCACGATCTGTCCGCGCGCGTCGATGCGGCTGCCGGCCTGCGCACTGTCGAGACGCCCGATCGCGGCGATGCGCCCACCGCGGATCCCGACGTCCGCGGCGTACCACGGCGCACCCGTCCCATCGATCACGCGCCCGTTCGCGACGACGAGATCGAACGGCGGCGCGGAGGACTGAGCCGCCGTCAGGGCCACAATCGCGAGTGCGCCGGCGAGAATGCGCATGGACTATTCGCAGCGCGCAACCTCAGTTGCGCGAATTCCGTAGCGCGCACAACTTCAGTTGCGCGGATCCCTACTGCCGTTTCGACGAGGGCGGCACCATTCCCTTGATGCGGAAATACGTCACGAGGTTCCCGTAATGCTCGTTGAGGTGCCCCGTGTTCGAGAGCAGCGACGCGACGCGCGCGGACTGGCCCGAGCCGAACGGGTTATTGACGGGCTGGCCGGCGGCAGCATCGGTCAGCGCGTTGAACGCTTGATCGCAGTACGCATTCGAGTCCGCTATCGCTTTCACGATTGCGGCCTTCGTGGTCGCTGTCTTCTCGAAGTGATCCTCTTCGAAGGGCGTCTTCTCCCCCCTGGCCGCCGAACAGTAGACGTAGCTCGTGCCCGCCACGTGCGCGAGGATCTGACCGAACGTGCGTACGCTGTCCACCGGCTTGAACGAGTAGTTCTCCTCGGGCATCTGGTCCGCGGACTCGACGATGTTCCGCTTCGCGCTGTTCCAGGCGTTCCTGACGGCCTGACTGAACGAATGGTCTGAGGCGGACGCCGGGCGCTGCTGCTGCGCCGACAGCGTACCCGCCGCCACGATGGCCAGGGCCACCGCTGCTCCTGCTCCTCGCATCGGACGCTCCTTTGCAGTTTCCGTAACACGCAACGCCGGTTGCGTTCTGTGGACTATGCCACAATCTGCAGGCGGTGGTGGCGGCCCTGAAAGGGCCGCCCTACAACGGTCGTTGGCGCCCCTTTCAGGGCCGCCGAGACCGGCCGAAGTAAACAAAGCCCCGCGGTTTTCCGTCGAACAGACAACATGGCCAGGCTCAAGTTCGCCTTCAGGATGCTGTTCAAGACGCCGTTCGTGACGATCATCGCGATCGTCTCGCTCGCGCTCGGCATCGGCGCCAACGCCGCAATTTTCTCGTGCTTCAACCAGATGCTGCTGTCGTCGCTGCCCGTGCCGGATCCCGAGCAGCTCGTGAATCTCTCGGCACCCGGCCCGAAGCCGGGCTCGCAGTCTTGCAACCAGGCCGGCGACTGCGACGAGGTGTTCAGCTACGCAATGTTTCGCGACCTCCAGCGCGTGCAGAACGTGTTCACGGGCGTCGCGGCGCACCGGATCTTCGGCGCCAACCTGTCGTACCGTGGACAGACGCTCAACGGCGAAGGGCTGCTCGTCTCCGGCAGCTATTTTCCCGTGCTCGAGGTCACGCCGGCGCTCGGCCGCATGATTGGTCCGGTGGACGATCAGGCCGTCGGTGAATCCAAGGTCGTCGTCCTCAGCCATGCCTACTGGAGCACGCGGTTCGCATCGGACCCGAACGTGCTGAATCAGACGCTGATCGTGAACGGACAGACCTTGACGATCGTTGGCGTTGCGCCGCGCGGGTTCGAAGGCACGACGCTCGGCAGCCGGCCACAAGTCTTCGTGCCGATCACGCTGCGCGGCTTCATGGAACCCGGCTTCAACCGGTGGGCGAACCGCCAGACCTACTGGGCCTATCTCTTTGGACGATTGCGGCCGGGCGTGACGCTCGA
>JAICSD010000419.1 GCA_025937075.1 Vicinamibacteria bacterium
CCGTGGTCGGAATCGCCATGAGCGGCTTCAGCGGACCCGGGACGGGCACGCCTTTGCCAATCGGCGGATTGACGTAGTCGAGAAAGTCGGCGGGCCAGCTCGTATAGAGGTTGACCGCCTTGGCGGTGTCGATGGTCGAACCGCCTCCGACCGCGACGAACGCGTCGTATGCGCCGTCGCGCGCGAACCCGATGGCATCCTGAAACGACGCGTCGGTCGGTTCCACGCGCACGCGATCGTAGAGCGTGGCGCTGATACCGTTCTCGTCGAGCGACTCGAGCGTGGCTCGTACCGGCAGCAGATCGCGGACGGTGCGATCCGTGACGACGAGGACCTGCCGCGCGCCCATTTCCTTCAGGTCCGCTCCGACCTCGCGCGTGACACCCGCGCCGAATCGCACGTTCGAGGCCGCCATTTCAAACGCTGTTTCGCAATCCATCCCGTCAGTGTAGTCCGCGGCCCGCGTTGTCCGTGTAAGTCCGCGGCCCGCGTCGTCCGCGTTGGTCCGCGGCCTATAATGCGCCACGCGAGGCATCAAGATGGTGAACACGACCTGGCGATTGTGCACGCTGGTGCTCTGCTCTGCGATCGGGTCAGGGGCGATGGACTCCGCCGCACCCCGGCAGGCGCCGAAGGCCTTCCAATGGCCGGACGGCAAGCGCGCTGCCGTGAGCCTGAGTTTTGACGATGGGCGCGCGAGTCAGGTCGATGTGGGGCTGGCCCTGCTGAAGAAGGCGGGCGTCAGGGTCAGTTTCTTCGTGAATCCCGGCGCGGTCGAGAAGAAGCTGGCCGGCTGGGAGCAGGCGGTAGCAGACGGACACGAGATCGCCAATCACACGACGACGCATCCGTGCAGCGGCAATTACGCGTTCTCCGCCGCCAATGCGCTCGAGGGGTACACCCTCGAAAAGATAGGGCGGGACATCGATAACGCGAACGCAAGTATCGAGAAGCTGCTTGGCGTCAAGCCGACCACGTTTGCGTACCCGTGCGGACAGAAGTTCGTGGGGCGCGAGCGCGAGGTCAGGAGCTATGTTCCGCTCGTGGCGCAACGATTCCTCGTCGGCCGCGGCTATCTCGACGAATCGCCGAACAACCCCGCGGTCATGGACCTCGCGCAGGCAATGGGGACAAGCGTCGACGACCTGGATTTCCCGGCGATGAAAACAATCGTCGATCAGGCCGTCGCAGACGGGCGATGGATCATCTTCGCGGGTCATGACATTGGGACGCGTGCGCATCAGACGACCGACGTTCGCGCGCTCGAGCAGTTGTGCGCGTACCTGAAGGATCCCGCCAACGGCATCTGGCTCGGCACCGTCGCCGAAATCGGCGCCTACGTGCGCGATCATCGGGGCCAGCCCGCGGCCCGATGATTCGGACGGTTCGGCGGCCCTGAAAGGACCGCCCCACTTAGCGGCCGCATGTGTCGAATGGTGTGACGAGTGGCGCGAATCCTGCGCCGGCCAGAGGCATAATTCGCACGCGAGTGCCGCGCGCTCGCGCCAGGCCAGCCGCGAACTGGATCTGCGCGATCTGCCACGATCGAGGTACCTCATGATCGAATCGGACGTCGTCTTGCCCTGCGGATGCTGTGGAAGTCCCCGGGCTTCACGGCCGCTGCCGTCCTCGCGACGGCGCTCGGGATCGGTGCGAACACCGCGATCTTCACGGTCGTCAAACAGGTGCTGCTGCAGCCGCTGCCCTTTCCCGAGGCGGAGCGGATCGTGGACGTCAACGAATACGCGCGCGGACGGCTGACGTCGGTGTCTCCGCCGAACTTCATGGATTGGCGAGCGAAGAATCAGACGCTCTCCGTGCTGTCCGCGTACAACGAGAACGTGCTGACGCTGAGCTCCGGCGCTGAACCTTCGCGGGTCAGCGCCGGGTTGATCGACGCGTACCTGGTCGACGCCGTGGGCGTGCCGCCCTTCCTCGGCCGATCGTTCAACGGCGACGACATGCGTCCGGGCGGGCGCAAGGTCGTGATTCTCGGGTACGACCTCTGGCGCCGCGTGTTCGGCGGTGATCGGACGATCGTGGCGCAGCAGATCACCCTCGAAGGCGAGCCGTACGAGGTGGTCGGCGTCATGCCGCCCGGCTACGACTTCCCCGACAAGAGCGAGCTCTGGACGCCGCTCCGTCTCGACGAGCACGACGTGAGCTCGAGTCAGCGCGGCGCGCACTATCTCAACGCGGTTGCCCGCCTGCGCTCCGGTGTCACGGCCGCGCAGGCGACCGCGGACCTCGATCGGATCGAGCAGGGGATCGCGGCGCAGTTTCCCGACAAGGTCGGCGGATACTCCGTCGTAGCGACACCGCTGCTGGCCTCGATCGTGGCCGAAGTGCAGCGGCCGCTCCTCATCCTGTTCGGCGCCGTGGCATTCGTCCTCCTGATTGCCTGCGTCAACGTATCGAATTTGCTCCTCGCGCGTGCGGCGACGAGGACGGGGGAGATTGCCGTCCGCGCGGCACTTGGCGCGGGACGCGGCCGCCTCGTCCGGCAGCTTCTGGCCGAGAGCATCGTGCTGTCGATCGTTGGAGGCCTTGCGGGCGTCCTGCTCGGCACGTGGGGCGTACACGCACTCATGGCCGTCGCGCCGCCCGACCTTCCGCGCGCTGCAACCGTGAGCATGGATGCGTGGATCCTCGCGTTCAGCGTCGTGCTCTCGATTGGCGCCGGGGTCGTTTTCGGCTCGGCGCCGGCGATCGTGGCGTCGCGCCCCGACCTCTCGGTGTTCCTGCGCGATGTCCGGCGCGATGGCGGCTCCGCACATCGACGAGGCCGTCTTCTGGGCGGACTGATTACAGCGCAGGTGGCGCTCGCGCTCGTGCTGCTGACGGGCGCGGGCCTGGCGCTTCGCAGCTTCGAGCGTCTGATGCGCGTCGATCCGGGGTTCCGCACGGCAGGCGTGCTGACGTTCAATGTCAGCCTTCCCGAAGCGACGTACCGGTCCGCCGCTGCGCAGACGCAGTTCTTCCGCGAATACATCGATCGCATCGAGGAAATGCCAGGTGTCGTCGCCGCCGGCGCGGTCATGATGCCGCCGATGACGAGGGACGAATTCGGAGGCAGCTTCACGATTGTCGGCCGGCCTCCGGGCGCCGACGAAGGCAACGCGCAGGTGCGATCGATGACGCCGGGCTATCTGGAGGCGTTGTCGATTCCCCTGCTCGCGGGCAGGCGCCTGACGTTGCACGACAGCGAGGACGCGCCGCGGATCGCGCTCATCAGCGAATCCGCGGCGAAGCGCTTCTGGCCGGGCGAAAATCCCGTCGGCAAGCAGCTCCGCGTGCACGTCAACGAGCCAGGCAGGATTTCCCGCGAGATCGTCGGCATCGTAGGCGACGTGCGTACGAAGGGTATGGACGTAGATCCCGTGCCCGTCATCTACGTGCCACACACGCAGTACGGCCCGGAGAGCATGACGATCGTCGTGCGCGCGACCGAGGATCCGACACGGCTGCTCCCGCAGCTCCGTGCGGCGCTCGCGGCGGCCGGCCCGGGCGTGGCGATGAGCCGCGCGCGTCCGATGGACGATCTGGTGGCAGCCAGCGTCGCGGAGCCGCGCTTCCGGACGCTGCTCCTCTCGCTGTTCGCGATCGTGTCGCTCGCGCTCGCCGCCGTCGGCCTCTACGGTGTCGTCGCCTTCTCCGTGAATCAGCGCCGCTCCGAGCTTGGCCTTCGGATTGCGCTCGGCGCCGATCCACGAGACGTGCTGCGCCTCGTGCTGCGCCAAGGAATGCTGCCGGTCCTGCTGGGGATCCTGTGCGGCCTGGGAGGTGCGGCGATCCTTGCGCGCGTGATGCGGACGCTCCTCTTCGGCGTCGATTCGCTCGATCCGATCACGTTCACCGCGGTCGCGGTCACGCTCGCGGGCGTGGCCCTGGCAGCCTGCTACATGCCTGCGCGCCGCGCCATGCGCGTCGATCCGGCCGCCTCGCTCCGCTGAACAACCCATATCCGAGGGGCTTCGCC
>JAICSD010000230.1 GCA_025937075.1 Vicinamibacteria bacterium
CCGCGATTCCTGGACCCCGTGCTCTTCGCGTAGCAAGCCGATTCGAGCCACATCACTGGAGAAGTCCTGACGCTGCTCGGCGGTGAAGCAGCGGCGGGATGACCCGGCGTCAGGCGACGTCGAGATCGCGCGGCGAGGGTCCGTTGATCACGCCGCCGAATTCGTCGAATCGCGAACCGTGGCACGGACAGTCCCAAGTGGACGCCGCCGGGTTCCAGGCGACGATGCAGCCGAGGTGCGGGCAGACAGCGGATCGACGATGGAGCTCGCCCCGTTCATCCCGGTAGACGGCGATCTTCTTCCCGCGCTCCACGATGACCGCGCCGGTCGCCGGCGTGATCTGATCGACGGTGTCGACGTCCCCTGCCGTCAGCCACGAGGCGTACTGCATCGCGACGTTGAGGTTCTCCTTGACCCACTCGAGCGCGGCGCCGGTGCGCACGCGGGACGGATCGTACAGCTCCGTCCACGGATTCGCGCGCCCTTGGATGAGATCGCTGATGAGCATGCCGGCAATCGTCCCGTGGGTGATTCCCATGCCAGAATCACCGGTGGCGATGTAGACGTTGTCTGCATCGAGCGGATTGCGGCCGATGAACGCGAGGCCGTCGACCGTTTCCATCACCTGTCCGGACCACCGGAACTCGACGGCGCCCGCCGCGGGATACCGGTGGCGCATCCAGCGCTCGAGGCGCTCATAGCGGGCGTCGGCGTCCTGCGCCTGCGCGGCCTTGTGATCCTCGCCGCCCACGATCAGGATGTCGATTGGAGCATCGGTGTCTCCTCCGAGCTGCCGCTCGGGGACGGACTGCAGACGCACGTAGTGATACGGATCCTCCGTGTCCCAGAAGAGCGCGTGCGAGATGGCGCCTGGCGCCACGCGCGCGCCGAGCGCGTATGTGTGATACGGCGCCTGCTTCGTGTGGATCGCGACCATGTCGTTGATCGGCGAGTTGGTGGCGACGACGACTGCCTGCGCGTCGACGCTGAACCCATCCAACGACTCGATATGCGCGCGCTTGCCGCCCGCGATTGAATGCACCTTGCTATCGGTGAAGATACGGCCGCCGAGGCGCTCGATCGCCTGTGCGAGCCCGTTCAGGTATTTCGTCGGATGGAACTGCGCCTGGTTCCGAAACCGCAGGCAGGGACCGCTGCTGAAGCCGATGACGGGCGCGTTGGGTAGCTTGTCGACTTTCACACCGCACGCGCGCGCCGCCTCGAGCTCATCGTCGAGGACCTTTTCGCGGGCGTCTTCTCCCAGAAACAGATAGCCGTCCAGCCGTTCGAAATCGCAGGAGATCCGCTCGCGGCGGCAGATCGTCTGGATTCGATCGATCGCACGCAGATGACTGCCCGCCGCCAGGCGTCCGCCATCGGGACCATGCAGACGAAGGATCTCGACGTACGTGTCGTCGATCTCGTTGGACAGGTGCGCGGTGGTGACGCCCGTCTGGCCGTGCGCGACGCTGCCGGCATCCAGCACGACCACGCTTCGGCCCTCGGAGGCGAGCAGGTAGGCCGTCGTCAGGCCGGCGATGCCAGCGCCGACGATGCAAACGTCGGCGGTCGCGTTCTCGCGCAACGGTTGCGTCGCAACTCCCTCGCTGGTCGCTCGCCACAGGGATGTGCTCCGAGGCATCGGATGGGTCGAAGCAAGAGAAGTGCTCACGGGTGGTAGTCGGTAATCGGTAACCGGTTGTCGGTAGTCGGTAGTCGGTGGTCGGTCATCGATTGTCGGTGTCGGCGGTTGGGAGACGTCAGTACATGGCAGGACAGGGAGGTCCGAAGACACTCCCTGCAGCCTTGAGGTAGGCCGTCGTGGCAGGCGGTTGCTCCAGCGGAACGCCGGAGCGGCGGGCCCGACCACGTCGTGGCCGGACGTCCATCCATAGAGCAACGCGAATGCCAGTTCGTGATTCTCAGCTGATCCGGCGGCTGTCGATGATTTTCTGCCCAGGATACGGTGCTCAGCTGCCGCGAACGATGTTTCTGAGCATCCCCGCGCCTTACGTGTGGTGCCGCGTTACCTCGTCCGTGCGATGGCAGGAGTAACGCGCGTTACACAGTGAAATGACCTAGGCAACCGCAGATTCCTTCGGCGGCGCGATCATCGTTTCCGGCGGGCACATACAGTTGTCGCACGTGCCGCAGCGCTCGAACTCATCCGCTTCGCCGAAGTACTCCAGCAGCAGCTTCCAGCGGCAGGCGGCACTCTGCGCGTACTGCGCCATCCTCTCGAGCTTCGTCCGATCCGCATCGTGCCTTGCGGCGTACTCCTTCGCGACCGCCTCGAGGCGTTCGATGGGGATGTCCGCGCCGGTGAGCAGACGAAAGCGCGATCCGCGATTCTCGCGGACGACCCCGAGTGCCTTCATCATCGAGAGAATCGAACGTACCTTCGTTCGTGCGACCGGCGCCGCCGCTTCCTGAACGTCGGCCAGGGAGACCACCGATGTGTCGGCGCCCAGCCGCAGCAAGCCGTCGCGAACGGCGAGCAGCGCGTCTGCGCCCGGATACTTGCCTCCCATGAAGAACTGATGCGTACGTCGATCCTCGATGCGGTAGAGCAGCACGCACGCCGCGGGATCACCGTCGCGTCCGGCGCGGCCCGACTCCTGGTAGTACGCCTCGAGCGAACCGGGCATGTCGTAGTGAATGACGAAGCGGATGTCCGGCTTGTCGATCCCGAGGCCGAACGCATTGGTGGCGACGATGGCCTCGAGGTCGCCGGCCATGAAGCGGTCCTGCGTCTCGCGGCGAACGCGCGCGCCGAGCCGTCCGTGATAGGCAGCAACCGCGAGCCCCTCCGTTTCGAGCACGCGGGAAACGTTCCCGCAGTTCTTCACCGTCGCGACGTAGACGATTCCGTGTCCCTCCGTTTCGCGCAGCAGATGCACGAGCGCTTGCTGCTTGCGCGTGTCGTTTGGCGTATGCACGACGCGATACCGGAGGTTCGGCCGGTAGATACCGAGGTTCGTGATTGCCGGATCGGTCAGGCCGAGCTGATGTACGACGTCCTCGAGTACGCGCGGAGTGGCCGTGGCCGTCAGCGCGAGCACTGGCGGGTGATGCAGCGCCTGGACGGCGCTCCCGAGCGACAGGAAGGCGGGCCGGAAATCGTGGCCCCACTCAGAGATGCAGTGCGCCTCGTCGATGACGAAGAGATCGATCGTCGCGGCCCGCAGCGTGTCGAGGAATTCCGCGTCTTCGAGCCGCTCCGGCGTGGCGAACACGAAATCCACCGTGCCGCCGCGGATCGCTCGGAGCGTCTCGGTGACATCGGCAGCCGCGATCGTCGAGTTCACCTCGCGAGCGTCAACCGCCAGTTCCCGCAGCTTGTCGGCCTGATCCTTCATCAACGCGATGAGGGGCGAGACCACCACCGTGGTGCCCGGCAAGTGCAGCGCCGGAAGCTGA
The DNA here is from genome assembly GCA_025937075.1 of Vicinamibacteria bacterium. The sequence continues at coordinate 3,421 of JAICSD010000230.1, forward strand.
TAGCAGAGCGATTTCCCCGCTCCGGTCGGCATGATCGCAACCGTGTCACGTCCCGCCACAATTGAGTTGATGACGTCCTGCTGCCCAGGTCGAAAGTTCGAGAGCCCGAACGTCCCCTTCATCAGGCGCCGGAGCGGCGCGATGGTCTTGGCCATGCAGTGTCAGCAGCACGCCAAGTGCCAGATTCTGATACTGGTCACTGCCAGTACCTGACGACGGTCAATGCCGGCTGTGCATTCGCGTCAGCCGTACTGCGCGAGTGTTTCGCAGCGGCTTGCGACGATGCGTCGAGCGGAGATGAAGAGCAGGCGGGAGAGGAGCAGGGCGAGCAGCATCCAGGCGGCTGCGAATGCCGCCGCGAGCGCTGCGCTGTGCCAGATCCGGAGGGCCAGAACAACCAGCAGCACGCACGGAGCGACGGATCCTGAAAATGCCAGCAGTCCGAGCAGCGCCGCGGCCTGATGAGCGTTGCTCGCATGCCCGATGCTGCTCAGGTCGACCGCGCGCGGAAACATGGCGGACAACACGGCAGCGGCCGGCGCGACGAGGGCGTAGGTTGCGACGATCCCGAACAGCAGCGCGAGCCACAATGCGGGGCTTCCGCCGCCGAAGATCAGCGCAGGCAGCGCGAGGCAGAAGACGGCCGGACCCGCTGCGATCAGGGCGTTGCCCACGGCCTTCCCCGTCAGCAGCTCATCGAGGCCGAGCGGCGAGAGCATCTGCCGCGTGAACCCCGCCTTGTCGATCGCGAACTGATTGAAGGCGAGCGGCAGGATCGAGAACAGACAGATGAACGCCCCGAACGTCGCCAGGCTGATGCCGCTCTTCAGGGTGAAGCCGGCGAACGGCAGCTCACCGCTGCGATAGATGAGCACCGCGAAGGCCGTGAAGATGAGCAGCGGTCCCGCGAGAATCGAACGGCCGCGCGGTGTGCGCATCGCGAGACGGAGCTGCGTGAACGCGACCGCAGATGCGCCCGGCGAAAGGCCCGGGATCGCCCGGCTCCACAATCCGCCAAACGCCGCGCCGCGCCGCGCCCCGAGCGACGACGGCATGTCGAGCAGCCGGCGGAACGCTCCGAACGCGATCAGTTGAACGGCCGCCGCGATGACGGCGAGCGCCGTCAACGGCGCGGCCGTCCGCGTGACGAATATCGCAGCGTTGCCGACCGCGCGATGGTACAGCTCCGACGGACTATACGCGAATGCTTCACGCGCTATCGTCCCGCTGACCGACCGTCCCGACGGCCTCCCGTGTTCCACTCTCTGATGCGGATCCGCCTCCGGGTGATAGGCAAGCAACCCTGGAACGATGCCCACCAGCGGGATCACGAGCACCAGGATCAACATGACGAGATCGCCGCGCCGCCGATTGCGCAGCAGCAAATGGATCACCGTCGACGTCACCATGGTCAATCCGGTGATGAAGACGAGCAGCGCGGCGCCAGCGGCGAGAGCGAGCGCTGCGATGAGCGGGCGGCCGCCGATGGCCGCGCCGATCGGAACGCCCAGCACCACCGGAACGGTCAGCAGAATCCATGGGTCCGCCAGCGCGCCCGCCACCTGTGACACGTAGAGCATCGCCCGCGGGACCGGCAGCAGGAGGAACCGCGTCGCGTTTCCGCTCTCGCGCGTCGGCAGCATGATTGGCCCGAGGATCGTCAGCCCCGTGGCGATGAGCAGGAAGTAGCGCACCAGCTCGAACGGAAGCAGCCACGAGCTCGTGGCGATGCCGAACCCGGCGATCAGCCCGAGCACGAACAGGCCGATGCTCGAGGGAATGAACAGCACGAGCGTGATGATCGGACCGAGCTTGTCGGTGGCGATCGAGAACCGCTCGAGCGTGTCGCGCGCGCCGGTCCGCTCCAGCGAGTTGATGACAACGCGCCAGCGTAACCAGAGAAACGCGCGGAAGATGCGCACCATCCGCCGTTCAGAGCCAGTGCAGATCGGCGGCAGGACGCTCGCCGCCGACGAGATCGATGAACAGCTCCTCGAGGTTCTGCGCCGGGCCCGCGCCGGCGCGGACCTCCGCGAGCGTGCCCTGAGCCACCAGCCGCCCATGCGCGATGACCCCGATGTGCGTGGAGAGCCGTTCGACAATCTCCAGGATGTGCGACGTCAGGAACACCGTCCCGCCGCGCGCGACGAACGCGTGGAGCAGATCCTTGATCTGCCGCGAGGCGACCGCGTCGATCCCTTCGAACGGCTCGTCGAGAAAGAGCAGCCGCGGCGCCGGCAGCAGCGCCGCCGCGAGCGCGAGCTTCTTCTGCATGCCATGTGAGAAATCCGCCACCAGCGTGGACGCAGCGCTCTCGAGATCCATCAGCGAGAGCAGGTCCGCGGATCGCGGCTTGAAGGTGTCCTCCGCGATCCCGTACACCTGGCCCACGAACGTCAGCGTCTCCGCCGCCGTGAGCCGCTCGAAGAGCGCGAGATCCTCCGGAACGACCCCGATGCGGCGCTTCACGCTCACGGGATCGGCGTTCGGATCGATCCCGAGAATGTGCACCTCACCGGAGCTCGGCCTCAGCAGCCCCGTCAGACACTTGATCGTGGTGGATTTGCCCGCGCCGTTCGGTCCCAGGAATCCGTAGAAACTGCCGGCCGGCACCCGAAGATCGATGCCGTCGACCGCGCGGAGGGATCCGAACGTCCGCACGAGCCCGCGCGTCTCGACGGCGAATTCCATGAATTACGGATTGTATGACAGCATGGCGAAATGAACCGCCTGGCGCACGAGCGCAGCCCGTATCTTCTCCAGCACGCGGGCAATCCCGTCGACTGGTATCCGTGGGGCGCCGAAGCGTTCGAGAAGGCGCGCCGGGAGAACAAGCCGATTTTCCTCTCCATCGGGTACTCGACGTGTCACTGGTGCCACGTGATGGAGCACGAGTCTTTCGAGAACGAGGCGATTGCGGATCTGCTGAACGCGGAGTTCATCTCGATCAAGGTCGATCGCGAGGAGCGCCCCGACGTCGATCGGGTGTACATGTCGTTCGTCCAGTCCACCACAGGCTCCGGCGGGTGGCCGATGTCCGTGTTTCTCACTCCCGAGCTGAAGCCCTTCTATGGAGGAACGTATTTCCCTCCCACCTCGCGATGGGGACGCCCCGGATTCATCGATCTGCTGCAGGAACTCGCGCGCGTGTGGGAGCACGATCGGGCACGCGTCGATCACGCGTCGGCGGAGCTGTTCGATCGCCTGAAGCGTGCGACCGGCGCCGGCGGCGAGTCTCACGCCGAATCAGCGGTCGCGAGTACGGATGCCCTCGGGGAAGCCGTCGAGCAGTATCAGCGCGCCTTCGATCGCCGCCATGGCGGGTTTGGCGACGCGCCGAAGTTTCCGCGGCCTTCCGAACTGTTGCTGCTGCTGCGCGAGCACGCACGGACCGGCGCGGACGCGCCGCGGCTCATGGCCGCCGAGACGCTGCGCGCCATGGCGCTCGGCGGCATGCGCGATCACGTCGGTGGCGGCTTCCATCGATATGCCGTCGACGCGGCCTGGCGCGTACCGCACTTCGAGAAGATGCTGTACGACCAGGCTCAGCTCGTGCTGGCCTTTCTCGAGGCCGGACAGGCGACCGGCGACGAGTTCTTCGCTGCCGTGGTGGAAGATACGCTCACCTACGTCCGGCGAGATCTCCGCGACGAGTCGGGCGGCTTCTATTCGGCTGAGGACGCCGACAGCATTCCGCCGGGCGAGGAGGGCGCCCCGAAGCGCGAGGGGGCGTTCTACGTCTGGACGGTTGCCGAGTTGGAGGCCCTGCTCGGTCCCGACGCCGACGTCATCCGCCATCGTTTCGGGGTTCGGCCGGACGGAAACGCGCCGCAGGATCCGCAGGGAGAGTTTCGCGGCCAGAACCTTCTATATAGCG
>JAICSD010000404.1 GCA_025937075.1 Vicinamibacteria bacterium
ACGACGGAGCAGGTGAGCGGCGCCGTGCGCTCCGCGCTGACGCCGATCAATACCGCGATCAGCGCCAACGAGTTTCGAACGGTTCAGCAACTGGTCGACCGATCGGTGTCGCCGCGACGTTTCGTCGTGCTGCTGCTCGGCGCGTTTGCGATGTTCGCGCTCGTGCTCGCGTCACTCGGAATCTATGCACTGATCTCGTATTCCGTTACCCAGCGGACGCAGGAGATCGGGATCCGGATGGCGCTGGGCGCATCCACGCGGAACGTTCGGGGGCAGATCGTGGGTCAGACGCTTCGGCTCGCGCTCGTCGGCATTGCCATCGGGACGATTGCGTCCTGGATTACCGTGCGGTCGATGAGTCGACTGCTCTTCGGCGTGACGCCGACGGACCCGGGGACGTTTGGCGCGATGATCGTAGTACTCGCAGCGGTTGCGGCGCTCGCCGGATATCTGCCGGCTCGCCGCGCGTCGCGGATCGATCCGCTCGTTGCGCTTCGCGCGGAGTAGCGGCCGCGGACGAACGCGGAGGACCCGGAGAACGCGGAAGACGCGGACCGGGATGGACCACCGTTGCAAGAGTGCTTATCGCGTGGGTACCATCGCTGTAGAATCGCCGGAGCGGGTGCGCGTCAAAGGAGTTCAACGTGCGAGCCTATCTCGGTACGACAGCGGCCCTCTTCGGTCTGCTCGCTCTTGCGCATGTGCTGCGTACGATTGCGGAACCGTCGCGACTCACGACCGATCCGGGGTTCCTCGTCGAAGGTCCCGGAATCGGGCTCGTGGCGGCGCTGCTGTGTGCGTGGGCGATCACGCTGTTGCGCCGCACGCCGCGCTCGACAGAAGGACTCTGACAGAACGATGGAATTTCGGTTTGACGAAGCGATTCCGGTCCTCCGGCGTACGCCTACAGTGCTGCGCGATCTGCTGCAGGATCTTCCCGCAACCTGGATCAACTCCACAGAGGGGCCGTCCACCTGGTCTCCGTTTGACGTCGTCGGACACCTGATTCACGGCGAACGCACGGACTGGGTACCGCGTGTCGAGCACATCCTGCGGCACGGCGAGTCCGTCACGTTTACGCCGTTCGATCGGGAGGCGATGTTCGAGGCGTCGAAGGGGCGCACGCTCGACGAGCTGCTCGACGAATTCGCCCGGCTGCGCCGCGAGAACCTCGCGGGCCTCGACGCGCTTCGCCTCACCGAGGCGGATCTCGAGCGGCGAGGCAGGCATCCCGAGTTCGGCGTGGTCACGATGAGACAACATCTGGCGACATGGGTGGCCCACGATCTGGGACACATCAGCCAGGTCGTGCGCGTCATGGCGCGCCAGTACACGGATGCTGTTGGCCCGTGGACGGCGTATCTGTCGATCCTGGGGCCGAGATGAGCGGTGCGGCGGGGCCATTTCGGCTCCTCATGCGCGTGCCCGTTCCTTGGGTGTTCGTGCTGGTGTATCTCGTTGGCGCCGCGCTCGAACGCATGTGGCCGCTGGGCCGCCGGATCATGACGACTGGGAGCATTGGTGTCGCCGGAGCGACGCTGTTCAGCATCGGAGCCGTCATTGCGGGTTCGGGCTTGACGATGTTCCACAAGGCGCACACGACCACGACCCCGGGAGAACGGTCATCGACGCTCGTCACGTGGGGGCCCTATCGGTTCACTCGCAATCCGATGTACGTCGGCCTCGCGCTCGCGTACATCGGCGAAGCCGGAATCCTGCGGCACGTCTGGCCGCTCGTGCTGCTGCCGTTCGTGCTGGTGTATCTGAACTGGATCGTCATTCCGGTGGAAGAAGCGCGGCTGACCGAGGCATTCCCCGGCGCGTACGCGGATTATCAACGCAGTGTACGGCGGTGGATCTAGGTGGCGCGCAAGACGCATTCGCCGATTCTCTCGAGCTATCCCGACGCGATTCTCTTCAGCCTGGATGGAGATAAAATCTCCGAAGTGAGCTACCGCGATACGAATCACTTTCTCATCACGCGCGACTTCCTCACCTCGCCGGAGCGCTTCTTCACGCATCTCTTCGTTGCGCTGCCAAACGCCGACGGGGACGAGTGACGATGCTGTCCGCGCATGACGCTCTCATACGTCTCGAGGATGGCAACCGACGATTCGTCTCGGACGCCAGCGAGACGGCGGCCACGCAGGCCAAACGCCAGGCGCTGGCCGCGGGCCAGGAGCCGTTCGCCATCGTCCTCGGCTGCTCGGACTCGCGCGTGCCCGCCGAGATCATCTTCGATCAGGGGCTCGGCGATTTGTTCGTCATCCGCGTCGCCGGCAACATCGTCGCCTCCTCGCAGGTGGACAGCGTGGAGTTCGCGGCGGCGCGATATGCCACGAAGCTCGTCGTCGTTCTGGGACATACTCAGTGCGGGGCGATTCTGGCGACGGTCGACGAGCTGAAGCAGCCCACCGACCAGCGGTCGAGAAGTTTGCGGTCGATCGTCGACCGCGTCCGGCCGTCCGTCGAGGCGCTGCTCGCCGCCAGCCTCGAACACGACGCGCTGGTCGCGCATGCGGTTCGTGCGAACATCCGCGCTTCGGTCGATCACCTTCGGCACGGATCGCAGGTGCTCGAACGCCTGATTGCCACCGAAGGTCTCGTCATCGTCGGAGCCGAGTATTCGCTCGAGACGGGTGCCGTGTCCTTCTTCGACGGGGTGCCGGAGGGCTGGTAGCTGCGGCCTGCGACAGCAGCACGGGCCGCGTCTCGTGCAAGAATGCGGTCGGCAACACGCCGCGAGTGCTTCGATGACAACGCCGACGATCGAACGATTGCGGCCGCCCGTCAGCGATTCGGATCTTCGCGCGCTCGCGGAGCTGCTCGTGGACGCGGTCGAATCGGGAGCGGCCGTCAGCTTTCTCGCGCCGCTGTCCACCGAGCGGGCGGAAGCGTGGTGGCGCAAGACGACCGAAGCGTCCGACGCGCGGGCGGTCTTCCTCGTCGCGCGTGAGGCTGGCTGCATTGCAGGCACGGTGCAGCTCCATCCGGCCTGGGCGCCCAATCAGCCTCACCGTGCGGAGATTGCGAAGCTGATCGTCGATCGACGATTCCGCGGAACGGGTCTCGGGACGCAGTTGATGCAGGCGGCCGAGCAGGAAGCGCGGCACGCCGGGTTCACGCTGTTGACGCTCGACGCGAAGCGCGGCGCGGCGGCCGAGCACCTCTATCGGCACCTCGGATGGACGGCAGCGGGCGCCATCCCACGCTTTGCGTTCGACTCCGACGGCACACCGCACGATGCGGTGATCTTCTACAAGCATCTGACGGCCAATCACGAGAACGCGATCGAGGGCGACGCGCACGCCCACACGGGCGCGGATGTCGCCCGCGAATGACGAGGCGTTGCCATGGCCGTCCGCATCGTTCGACTCGGCACTCCGCGCGCGCGCGATGAAGGAATTCACGCGGTGTTGAAGGAGCCGGATCGGTCGCACCTGCGGGACGCGCGTGCCGCGCTGTTCGCGATAGGCGGTGTGAGCACGCGTGGCCTCGCGATTCTGGCCCTCTGGTGTGGGATTGCGGCATACTGCCAGTTCCTTGGCGCCTCAGTGGCTGTATCAGCAGCAGGCCTCGCGTTGCAGACGCTGCTGGCAATCCTGATTGTGCGGTGGCGCTTCGTCCAATGAATCCGCGCAACTCGTCCTCGAAGAAGTCCAAGGCGGCTGCACCTGCTCCCGAGGCGCAGCTCGCGACGTTCGTCGGCAGGTTCGAGCCGGAACACCAGCGTCTGATTCTGGCCGTTCGCCGAGCGTTGCGGAAGCGGTTCCCGACGGCGCACGAGCTGGTGTACGACAACTACAATTTCTTCGTCATCGGCTATTCGTCGACCGAGCGGCCGTCGGATTCGATCATCTCCATAGCAGCTGCGGCGAACGGCGTCGGCCTGTGCTTCATTCATGGCGCAAAGCTCGACGATCCGGCACACGTGCTGACGGGATCCGGCAGGCAGACGCGTTTCGTTCGCCTCGATTCACCCGATGTCCTGGCGCGGCCCGAGCTAGAAGCGCTGATGATGGCGGCGGCGGCCCGGGCCAAGACGCCCTTGCGCACGGCCGGGCGCGGACGGCTGATCATCCGCTCGATTTCCGGGAAGCAGCGCCCGCGCCGGAAAGCGACCGGACAGGCCTCATGAGTGCTCACGTATCCGCGACGCGAGCGCTGCGAGAGCAGCCTTTCGGCGCAGATGCCCGGCGCACGCGCGCGTGGCTGCTGCTCGTAGGCGCGCTGG
>JAICSD010000067.1 GCA_025937075.1 Vicinamibacteria bacterium
CCGTAATACAGCCTGGCAGCGACCCATAACGTCAGGGGCACCGCGCAAACGTTAAAGAAAAGTTTGTAATGAGCATGTCCTCGGCGGAAAGACCAGAAGGATATGACGAGCGCATCGAGCGCGACGGTTAGTGTTCCAGCGCTTGTCCCAAAGAGTAGAACGGACGTAAAAACGAAAGTTTCGGACACCGAAACCGTGGCGGGCATTCCTGGCAGGTTAACGGTAGCCGAACCGCTCGCCAGTGTGAGGAGCGCGAGAATTGTCCACGTCCATCCGATCGGATGGTGGTACAAGGAAAATAGCGATTGCGCAACCGCTCCAGAGCCCGCGAGCATTACGCCCGCGACGTACCAACGTGTACGTGTTGGTAGAGTCCAAAAGCTACTGTTTGCCATTGCGGTTGCGAAGGGGTTGCTAGTCCGTCCAGACGATTATACGCATGCTAATTGCCCCCATGGCCGTGAATTGTTAGATGGTCAAAACAGATTACTAAAGTGTTAGTTGATTACGGAATTTGTCCACACAACTGAATTCGTCCATACGACGGAATTTGTCCAGACGACAGAATTCGTCCACACTACCGAATTTGTCCAGACGACCGAATTTGTCCAAACAACCGAATTCGTCCAAACAACGGGGTCAGCCGCGGTTGAATTGGTCCATACGACTGAATCGGGCAAGACCCCGTCGCTTGTCCGGGCCACTGAGCTGGTCCAGACGACAGACCCTGTCCAAACGACCGAATCGTTCCACGTCGTCTTGTCGGTCCAGACGACTGTTTCCGGATCTAGGCCGGTGAACAGAATCCGTTGGGCCGCCGGTGTTCGGATGGACGCTAAGGTCGTGCCTACGGGGGCCGGCAAGTAGAACACTCCGGTTGATTCCACCGGGGCATCAGAGATCGCTGTTTCAGTAGCTACGCCCGCGACCAGCGCGAGCGCGCCGGGGACGTTCAGGCTTCCGGCACCCGCCTCGATCAGGCCGGCACCGGGCACTGCGGATGCCGTCATCTGCAGCGCAATCTTCACCTGCGCCGGCGTCAGCGCCGGGCGCGCCTCGAGCAGCAGCGCCGCTGCGCCTGACACCACCGCCGTCGACATGCTCGTGCCGCTCAACTCGATGTAGGCCCGGTTGCCGCGCACCGGCGTGACCCGGTCCGGATACGTCGTGGCCAGATAGCTGCCCGGCGAGGACGCGGATGTGATCCGGTTGCCCGGGGCGACGAGTTCCGGCTTCAGCAGCCCATCGATGATCGTGGGCCCCCTGGAGCTGTAGGTCGCCATCACGTCATCCGAGCGCTGCACGGTGCCCATGCTGTTCAACGCGCCGACGGTCAGCACCTCCGGCGCATTCCCCGGCGCGACAATGCCTCCGACGATCGGCCGGCCGTCCGTCGTCTTGCCGAAGTTGCCGGCCGCGGCGACGACGAGGATGCCGGCGGCGACGGCGCGGCGCGCGGCGTCGCACAGCGGATCATCCTTGTAGGACTCGAAGACCGGATGACCGAGAGACAGGTTGATGACGCGGATGTTGAACTGCTGGCGGTGATCGATCGCCCAGTCGATCGCGTTGATGACGTCGCTGGTGTCGCCCGACCCGTCGGCGCCGAGCGCGCGCAGGTTGATGATGTTCGCCCCCGGCGCCATCCCCGGATAACCATCCGCTGCGTCGTCGCCGATGATGCCGGCGACGTGCGTCCCGTGACCGTAGGGATCCAGCCCGTCTTTGGAGGAGGACGTGAAGTCCTTCGAGAACACCACGCGCGCGTGAGCGGCACTCTGCGGCGCCACGCCGGAGTCGATGACGGCGACGCCGACGCCACGGCCGGTCACGCCGGCAATCCCCGCAAACCCGTTCCACACCTGGTCGGCGCCCGTGGCCGCCGCAGTTTCCGCCGTCATGCGGAAGACCGGCACGTCGCCCGCGATGTGCGCGACGTCAGGATCCTGGCTCAGCGCCTCGAGCTGTCCGCCCGTGACCGCCATTACCGCGCCGCCGTGCACGCGCTTGGTGACCTGAGCGCCGTAACGCATCGCGATCTGGTCGACCAGGGCGGCGTCGGCGCCCACGATGACGTGCGTCGGCACATCGAGATGCTGCGCGAGCCGGTCGGCGACGTCGCGCGACACGCGCGCGTGGGAGGACTGTCCGAACGCAGTGCCGGACGCGATCCCGACGGCGAGCATGGCGGCACAGACAGCGCGCTGAATTTGGAACGTGCGGTTGATCATGTTTCTGAACCTGGATCGAGAACGATTTGCCCACCACAAGGCACGCGGTGTGCCACAGGGGTGAAAAATCGACCGCCCTGTCCGGAGCGTCCGATGCGAACCGCCACGAACGGACAAGGTGGACCAGATTGATTGCGAGGCCCTGCGGCTTCGGGTACCATCGCAGCGCCCTCACGTGCAGCACACTCGCTTTCAGCCCCGTTGCACCGGCCAAGGGATTGGCCGGTGAGTTCACGAATCAGCCTGTCGTTTCGGATGTTCGGGTCGCTTCGCGTCTGGGCGGTCGCTGCAGCCATCGCGCTCGCCGGATGCGGCGCGGGGCGTCAGGAGAGCGGGAAGCCGTCGGCAAGCGGTCCGGTCCGCGGCGGCTCGCTCGTCGCCTCTCTCCGGAGTGAACCCGCGACGTTCAATCGTTTCGTGAACGGAGGAAACTCCTCCGCCACGGACCTCATCTCAGAGCTGACGCAGGCGACGCTCGTTCGTGTGAACCGCGTGACCGGCGCGATCGAGCCGGCCCTGGCGGAACACTGGACGGCCTCTCCGGACGGCCGCACCTTCACGCTGACGCTCCGCAGCGGCGTGGCCTTCTCCGACGGTGTGCCCTTCACGTCGGACGACGTGGTGTTTTCGTGTGCGGTGGCGTACGACCCGAAGGTCGCCAGCGTGCTCGCGTCGGCGTTGAAAGTGCAAGGCAAACCCCTGCAGGTGACGGCGCCCGATGCGCACACGGTGATCGTGACGATGCCGGCGGCGTTCGCGCCGGGACTGGCGCTGCTGGACAACCTGCCAATCCTGCCGAAACATCAGCTCGAGGCGGCGTACACGAGCGGCGGATTTCAGGACGCCTGGAACGTGGCGACACACCCCGGCTCCATGGCGGGACTCGGACCGTTCGTGCTGACGCAATACCAGCCGGGGCAGCGGCTCGTCTTCAGCCGGAACCCGCACTACTGGCGCAAAGACGCGTCCGGCGCGCCGCTTCCGTATCTGGATACGATCTCGCTCGAGATCGTCCCGAGCCAGGATGCCGAGATCCTGCGCATGCAGGCGGGCTCGATCGATCTCATGGCGCAGGCCGACCTTCGTCCGCAGGATTACGCCTCCTTGAAGCGGATTGCGGGACAGGGCTTCACGGTCGTGGAACTCGGGCCGGCTGTCGATCCGAACATGCTCTGGTTCAACCTCACGCCGGCCGCAGCCGCGAAGCCCGGGAAGGCCTTCCTGCAGCGGGCCGAATTCCGACAGGCCGTCTCCTACGCGGTCGATCGCGACGCGATCGTGAGTTCGGTGTATCTCGGAGACGCGACGCCAATCTACGGCCCGGTGACCCCTGGCAACAAGACGTGGTACTCCGGCCAGGCGCCCCGCTATCCGTACGATCCGGCGAAAGCGAAAGCCCTGTTGGCGAGCGTCGGGCTCGTCGATCGGAACGGTGACGGGCTGCTCGAGGACGCATCCGGAGCGCGCGTCCGGTTCACGATCCTGACCCAGGCGAACCACATTCGGGGGCGCGTCGCGACCGTCCTGCAGGAACAGCTGAAGCAGGCCGGCATCACCGTCGACGTGGCGGCGCTCGACCCGCGATCGATGTTTCAGCGGTTTGCGGCCGGCGATTACGACGCGATGTACTACGGGTTCCAGGCCAGCTCGCTGGATCCGGCCAACAACCTGGACTTCTGGCTCACTTCGGGATCGGCGCACGTCTGGAATCCGGAACAGCCGCAGCCGGCCACGGCCTGGGAAGGACGCATCGACCAGTTGATGCAGCAGCAGATCGCCGCGTCGACGCTTGCGGAGCGCCAGAAGCTGTTTGCGGACGTTCAGAACATCTTCGGAGAGCATCTGCCTGCGATCGACTTCGTGACACCCAATATCGCGGTCGCGATGAGCAGTCGCGTCGGCGGCGCACAACCCGCGCTGCTGGATCCCAAGGTGCTCTGGGCAAGCGACCAGCTCTTTATCCGCCAGTAGTGCGCGCCCGCTAACCGGGCGGCGCGAATCGGCCGAAAAGACAGACGTGCCCGGTCTGTCCCCGCGCTTCGTCGTCCGCCGTCTGGCGGCCGCCGCAATCCTTGTTTTCGTCGTCTCGTCGGCGGCACTCCTTCTTGCGGACATTGCGCCGGGTGATTTCGCGTCCGCGACCATCGGGGGTGACCCGGCGGTCGCGAAGGCCGAGCGTGCGCGGCTCCACCTCGATCGCCCGCTCGTCGAGCGATATCGCCACTGGTTGGCGCGTTCACTCACGCTGGACCTCGGAAATTCCTTCGAGTACCGCACGCCGGTGACAGGGCTCGTACGCGAACGTGCGGCCAACACCGCCGTGCTGGCGCTCACCTCGCTCGTGATCGCGACACTGCTCGGGATTCCCGCCGGCGTGCTGGCCGCGAGCAGCGGCGGCGTCCCCGCACGCGCGCTGCGGTCGATTGCACTGCTGCTGCTGGCGCTCCCGCCGCTCATCTCCGCCTTTCTGCTCGTCACGGTCGCTGCCCGCACCGGATGGTTTCCCGTCGCTGGGATCGGCGGGATCCGCCACTTGATCGTCCCGGCATTCTCGCTCGCGCTGCCGCTCGCGGCCGTCCTCGAGCGGCTGCAGGAAGACGCCATGGAAGAGGCGCTGAGGTCGCCGCACGTACTGGCCGCGGCCGCGCGCGGCATTCCTCGCCGACGCGTGGTCTGGCAGCACGCCTGGCGGGCGTCGCTCGGGCCCGTGCTCGGCGTCTACGGAGTCGTCATCGGATCCCTGTTCAGCGGATCGTTCGTGGTGGAAGTCATCGTGTCGTGGCCGGGGCTCGCGTCCCTCATGCGCGACGCGTTGATGGCGCGCGACGCGCCGCTCGTGGCGGGTTGCGCCGCGGCGGGTGCCGCCTTTCTCGCGTCAGGCGTGCTGGTCGCCGACATCGCGCACGCCGCTCTGGATCCCCGCGTCGGGAGCCATCGCGCGTGAGCGCCGCGGCGCGTTCGGCGTTCGCCCTCCTCCTCCTCGCGGTGTGTGTGGGCGTTGCGCCGCTGCTCGCGCCGCACGATCCCGCACGCCAGTTTCCGCAGTATCCCTACGCGCCGCCGATGCGCGTCCACCTGTTCGACATGGGCTGGAGCCCGCACGCGCCGTTCGCGTACGCGCTGCGCCCGGTCAACCCGCTCGAGCGCCGATACGAAGAGGACCGCACGCGGCGTCTGCCGATCCGCGGCGATCAGCCCGTGTTCCTGCTCGGCAGCGACGGCTTTGGCCGCGACGTGCTGTCGCGGACGCTTGCGGGCGCGCGACTCTCGCTCGGCGTCGCCTTCGTCGCGACGGCGCTGGCGCTTCTGCTGGCAGCGTTCGTCGGAGGGATCGCCGGCTACGCCGGGGGACCCCTGGACGCACTGCTGATGCGGGTTGCGGAGTTCGTCCTCGTGCTGCCGTCCATCTACGTGGCGCTGGTGCTTCGAGGATCGATGCCGCTCGTGCTGTCGACGAGCCAGGTGTTTGCGACCCTTGCCATCGTGTTCGGCGCCATCGGCTGGCCGGCCGCCGCGCGCGGAGTACGCGGAATCCTCAACGTCGAACGGCAGCGTGAGTACGCAGAAGCCGCGTACGCGATGGGCGCCTCGCCGGCGCGCGTGATCGTGCGCCACCTCCTCCCCTCGACGTTCGGCTTTCTCCTCGTCCAGGCGACCGTGCTCGTGCCCGCGTTCGTCATGGCGGAAGCCGCCTTATCCCTTGTGGGATTTGGATTTGCGCCTCCAGCGGCGAGCTGGGGAACCATGATCGAGGACCTCGGGGCGGGTTCGATGGCTGCCGAAGCGCCGTGGCTGCTCGCGCCGGTGGTGGGGATGGCGCTCACGATCTTCTACCTTCAGATGTTCGTCGGGTCCAGACAACGAATGTGATCGGGATCACGCGATCGTAAGTTATTGATTCATAAATACTTGCGAGGAATTACCACTGTTCCACTCCGGCACGCGTGTGACGTTCTGAGACACTATCCTGTAACTCCTCACCAAGCCGCGCTTTAGCGGCTGTTCACTTCTTCCTTTCAGGTGTGCGGTGTGCCAGGACGGAACACGCACACGTGTGCGCTTCGACGTCACTTCGCGTCGATGGCCCTAGCTAATTCACTCAAAACAAATCAGTTAGATGACGAGAACGCCACCCCAGCCGTCGTGGCCCGGCCGTTGCCTACTGGATGACGTCGCCCGGAGTCCGCGGCGACCACCAACAGCACTCGGCAATGCGGGACGGAAGGGGAAAAGATCGTGATTGGCTGGCGAAGATCTTTCGTGGGCGGAGTGGCCGCGCTCCTGTGTTCGATGGTCGCAGCCGCCGCGGCGGCGCAGGGCAATGATCCAAAGCTGGATCGTGCGCTGAACGAACGCGCGCAGAACGGCGCATCGACGCTCTCGCGGGTCATCGTCGTCATGAAGCCCGGCGCGGATGCGACGGCCGACATCCGCCGCGCGCATGGCCGCTTCGGGCGTCAGCTCCCGCTCGTCAACGGGCAGGTCCTCCAGGTTCCGGACAATCAGCTTCACGCACTCACGTCGTCCAACGCCGTCGAGAGCATCCACCTCGATCGACCCGTCGGCGCGGATCTCAACCGCGCGGCCGTGGCCATTGGCGCCCGCGCGGTGCAGCAGACGATGGGGTTGGATGGAGCCGGGGTTGGGGTGGCCATCATCGATTCGGGCATCACGTCGTGGCACGACGACCTCAGTTACACCGGTGGCGACAGCCGGGTTCGCACCAGCGCGGGCCAGCGGGTCGTCGGCTTCGTCGACTTCGTCAACGGCGAGCCGATGCCTTATGACGACTTTGGACACGGCACGCACGTCGCGGGAATCGTGGCGGGCAACGGCTTCGATACGGGCGGTGCCCGCGCCGGGGTGGCGCCGGCGGCGCATCTCGTCTCGCTGAAAGTGCTCGATCAAAACGGCGCCGGCTATGTCAGCGATGTGATCGCCGCCTTCGACTGGGCCGTCACGAACCGCACCACCTACAACATCCGGGTCATCAACCTGTCGGTGGGCGCCGGCATCACGGAATCGTACTGGACCGACCCGCTGACGCTCGCCGCCAAGCGCGCGGTCGACGCAGGGATCGTCGTCGTCGCGTCGGCCGGGAACTTCGGCAAGAACGCACAGGGCGGCCCGCTGTATGGCGGGATCACGGCGCCTGGAAACGCGCCGTGGGTGCTGACCGTCGGTGCGGACAGCGATCAGGGCACGGTCACGCGGACCGACGATGTGATGGCTGAGTACAGTTCGCGCGGACCGACCGCCGTCGACTTCGCCGCCAAACCGGATGTCGTCGCCCCGGGTACCGGGATCGCGTCGCTGTCGGTTCAGGGCAGCACGCTCGCCAGCGGACATCCGCAGTACCTGCTCGCCGGCACCGTTGATACGCCCTTCCCCGCGTACATGAGCCTCTCGGGCACGAGCATGGCGGCGCCGATGGTTGCTGGCACGGCCGCGCTCATGCTGCAGGCCAACCCGCAGCTCACGCCGAATCTCGTGAAAGCCATCATCGAATACACGGCGCAGGACTACGGCTACGACCCGCTCACCGAAGGCGCCGGGTTCCTGAACACGCAAGGCGCCGTGCAGCTCGCGCAGTTCTATGCGGGCGCACAGTCCAATCGCGTCTATCCGTCGCAGAACGTCTGGAGCCACACGATTCTGTGGGGCAACCATCGCATCACGGGCGGCGTCATCAATCCCGCCGGCAATGCGTGGTCGTCCAATATCGTCTGGGGAACCGGCGCCACGGCGACGGGCGCGAACATCGTCTGGGGGACGCGGTGCGGCCGCGCGGACTGCGACAACATCGTGTGGGGCACCAACATCGTCTGGGGCACCAACATCGTGTGGGGCACCAACATCGTGTGGGGCACCGGCGTGCACGGCGACGGCGACAACGTCGTCTGGGGCACGGCGTGCAGAGGTGCGGACTGCAACAACATCGTGTGGGGCACGAACATCGTCTGGGGCACGAACATCGTGTGGGGGACGAACATCGTGTGGGGCACCCGGCTGCAGCCCGAGAACATCGTGTGGGGCACGAATATCGTCTGGGGCACCAACATCGTGTGGGGCACCAATATCGTGTGGGGTACGAACATCGTGTGGGGCACATCGGCTGGTGACAACCTCGTGTGGCCTGCGTCTGCGAACGGAACCGCGGTGCTGTTCGATGACCCCTCCAGTCCGTCCGTCTTCGACCGCGTCAGCTTCGAGTCGCTCTTCTCGTCCACTCCCACGTCCGGCGGTGCTGGAGGCAGCTTCTAATGGAGAACATCTCGCTTCCTTCTCGTCGTCTCGTGCGACCCGCCGTGATCGCGCCGCGCGCGATTGCGCCGGCGCCGGCCGACTGGCGTGACGGACTGCCGGCCTTGACCGGAGCGATGGCGACTCTCCGCGAGCTGCGCCCGTCGGACGCGCCGGCGCTGCTTGCGATGCTCTCGTCGGAAGAGGTGCTGCGATTCATCTCGCCGGCGCCCGTCACGGTACAGGGATTCGAACGGTTCATCGACTGGAGCCTGCGCGAGCGCGCTCAAGGGACGCACGTCTGCTTCGCTGTGATTCCCCATGGGATGGATGCACCGGTCGGCATCTTCCAGGTTCGTCAGCTCGAACCCGGGTTTGCGACGGCCGAGTGGGGATTCGCGCTTGCGTCGGCGTTCTGGGGCACGGGCCTGTTCACGGACGCCGCGCGCCTGGTCGCGGACTTCGCGTTCGACGTCATCGAGGTCCACCGGCTCGAGGCCCGCGCCGCCGTGTTGAACGGCCGCGGCATCGGCGCGTTGCGGAAGATTGGCGCCGTCCCCGAGGGCATCCTGCGAAAGTCGCTGCTGCGCAACGGTGAGTATCTCGATCAGGCCCTCTGGACGATCCTGGACGAAGACTGGCGCGCCTTGCGAATCGCGAGCGGTTTCAAGGTCCACTAATCGACCGCGCGGCGATCGCCGCTCGAACAGGCGCGCATGGTCGATCGGTCCGATTGACCAGGCGCGTCCGGTCATTGCGACACCTGAGTTGAGCAGTGAACCGCTGCATCGTTTTGTTGTACTCTCGCAAACGATGCTCCTCTCTACAGTGTTCCCTCCGATGCCGACGCCGTTTACGCCAGACGGCGCGGTCGACGAGAACGCGATCAAGTCGAACATCAGGCAATGGATTGATGCCGGGCTCGGCGGCATCGTCGCGCTCGGTACGAACGGCGAGGCCGCGCTCCTCGACGAGGACGAGAGCGATCGGGTCGTGGCCGCGGCGCGTGAGAGCGTGCCGCGCGATCGCGCACTCATTGCCGGCGTCGGGCGCGAATCGACCACGGCAACGCTGGCGGCTGCGCGCAGAGCCTCGGCCCTTGGTGCAGACGCCGTGCTCGTGCGGCCGCCGTCGCTCTACCGCAGCAGCCTCGGCGCCGGCGCGCTCGAGCAGCACTACCGGACGATCGCGGACGAGAGTCCAGCACCCGTGCTCCTCTACAACTATCCCGCCTTCTTCGGCACGGCGCTCCAGCCCGCGCTGATTGGAACGCTCGCTCGACACCCGAACGTGATCGGAATGAAGGAGACGAGCACGGACGGCGGGCAATTCGCCGACGTCGCTGCCGCGGTGCCCGAGTCCTTCACGATTCTCGCTGGCTCCGCGCCCGGGCTGTATCCCGCGCTCTGCGCGGGCGCACGCGGCGCCATCCTTGCGGTCGCCTGTGTTGCGCCTGCGGTGTGCCTGCACGTGCTCGCGTGTACACGGGAGGGTCGCCATGATGAGGCGCTTCGGCTGCAGCAGCGCTTGAATCCCCTCGCGCGTGCCGTGACGAGCGGGTATGGCATTGCCGGCCTCAAGGCGGCGATGGAACTCGTCGGGTACGTAGGCGGCGACACACGGCGGCCGCTGCCGCCTGTCTCTTCAGAGGGTGTGGAACAGATACGCCAACTGCTCCAATCCGTTCAGGACTAAGGCATGGTTCCTACTGTCGAACGTCTCCTGCTGGGGCCCGGCCCCAGCCCGGTCTCACCCCGTGTGCAGCGCGCAAGGGGCGCGCCGATCCTCAGTCACCTCGATCCCGTCCTGATGACCATCCTCGATCGAATCCGCGCGCAGTTGCGCGACCTCTTCGCCGCGCGAGACGATGCGTTCGCGTTCGCGGTGTCGGGAACCGGCACCGCGGGCATGGAAACCGCGGTCTCGAACCTCACACGGGCGGGCACGCGCGCCACCGTGGTGGTCAACGGCTACTTCGGCGATCGGCTCGCGCAGATGCTCGCGCGGTACGGCGCAACGGTCACGCGTGTCGAGAGCCAGTGGGGCCGCGCCGCCGATCCTGACGCGCTCGACCGCTCCCTTCGCGAGAACGGCGCCGACGTGGTCGCGCTCGTGCACGCGGAGACGTCGACGGGCGTGCTGAATCCCGTCAGCGCGTTGTGCGCCGTTGCCGCGCGCCGCGGAGCGTTGACGATCGTCGACGCGGTGACGTCGCTCGGCGCCCATCCTGTGCAGACCGCGGAGTGGAACTGCGACGTCTGCTATAGCTGCACGCAGAAGGGTCTCGGGGCGCCTTCCGGCCTTGCACCGATCGTGTTTTCAGCGCGCGCGCAGGAGCGTTCCCGTGAGCGCGGGCCGGTGGCAAGCTTTTACTTCGATCTGGGGCTGTTGAAGGCGTACTGGATCGACCGCAAGTATCACCACACGATTTCATCGCCGCTGATTTGCGCGCTCTCGGAGGCGCTCGACGTCGTGTTCGAGGAAGGCCTGCAGGCGAGATGGGATCGCCATCGGAGGCATCATGAACAGTTTGTCGCCGGACTCGCGGAGATCGGCCTCGATCTGCTGCCGCCGCCCGCCGATCGCCTCTGGTCGTTGAACGCGGTCCGTGTTCCGGACGGTGTGGACGAGGCGGGCGTTCGGCGCCGCTTCCTCGACGAGCGTGGCATCGAGATCGGCGCCGGCCTTGGCCCGCTCGCCGGAACGATCTGGCGGGTGGGCCTGATGGGCTCGGGATCCACGGTCGAAAACGTCGAACGCCTGCTCGATGCCTACAGGAGCGTGCTACGCCCCGCGTGAAGGTGCGCCGAATCAAGGCGCGCGGCCTGAAACGCGCGGGCCGGGTGACGCTGGCCGTCCTCGCGGCCGCGTTCGGATACGTTGCTTACATCTATCTCACGCTTCCCGACGTGCGCACCCTGCGCACGGCGAATCCCGGAACGACGGCGTTCATGGAACTGCGCGCACACGAAGCGCACGCGCGCGGAGAGCCCGTCGTCCAGGATCGCCGGTGGGTGCCGTACTCGCGCATCTCATCGAACCTGAAGCGCGCGGTCATCGTGACGGAGGACAGCACGTTCTGGCGCCACGAAGGGATCGATTACGCGCAACTCAGGGAGGCGATGGAGGAGAACCTCGAACGCCTGGAATTTGCGCGCGGCGCGAGCACGATCACGCAGCAGCTCGCAAAGAACCTGAATCTGTCCCCGTCGAAAAATCCCAAGCGCAAGTTGCGCGAGCTGCTCATCACGCGGCGGCTCGAGGCGGAACTGACGAAGCAGCGCATCCTCGAGTTGTATCTGAACGTCATCGAATGGGGTGACGGCGTCTGGGGCGCGGAAGCGGCGGCGCGTCACTACTTCCACAAGCCTGCGGCCGAGCTGTCGCCCGCAGAATCCGCGCTGCTCGCGGCCGCGATCGCGAACCCGCACGTTTTTGATCCCGGTCATCCGACGGCCCGCCTTCGCAGGCGCCAGCAGATGATCATGGGCCGCATGGGCGCCGTTACGCCGCCGCCCGTCATCGCGGCGCAGCCCGAGGTCGCCCCTGCGGCTCCGCTCGAGCCGATTCCCCAGTTGCCCGCCGCCCCATTGATCCTCCCCGGCTCGTCGCTCCCGCAGGAGAAGCCTCCGAAGAAGCCGGGAGGCGGAGGATAGGCGCGAGCGGGGCGTGCGGCGTGGGGTGTGCGGCGTGCGGCGTGCGGCGTGGGGCGCGCGGCGTGCGGCGTGCGGCGTGCGGTTGGGAGTTGGCGTTTGGGAGTTTGGGAGTTGGGAGTTGGCGTTTGGGAGTTTGGGAGTTTGGGAGTTGGGAGTTGGAAGTTGGGAGTTAGAAGTTTCACCCCTTGAGTAGTTGGCCGTTGGGGCATTGGTAGTTGCACTTTTGTGAATTCGCGAGAATTCACGAAAGTGCTTTAAGGATCACCTTGACACTGATCGCCCCATGTCCGTATAGTCGCCTCATCTCCGCCCCCCCAGTGACAAGCGGCCCGTTCGACCGAGGAACGCGGGCGAAGCTGTGCTTGGTCTGCGTATTGTCGGGATGATCAACTACACAGAGCGCATCTCGCTCCTCATGGAGGACTTGATTGCGCGCACTCCAGCGCTGGCGTTCATCGACCTGCGCGAAGTGCTCGTGTTCGGTCGCTTCGGCCGGCCTGAAGCCGAGGGCGCATTCGCCACTTGTCACTGCATGACCCTCCCCGAAAGCGAGCCGGGCTATTTCTTCTGGCGCGATCGCGTAACCGGTGAGCTGACGCGTCGCTCCGAGTGGTTCGTCACGAAAACCCCTGAAGTGCGCGTCGGGCCCGTGCGGATCAAGTATTTGATCTCGTTCGTGCTGCCGCGGTTCTGCGAACAGCGGCTCGAGCGGTCCTGGAAAACGGAGCTCTACGACGGCGCGCCGTCGTGGATCGCGAAGCTCGACACGATCGTGCACGAGCTCTATCACATCGATCCGAACACGAGCGGCATGCGCCAGTGCCTGAACGCGGATGGCTCGCGTTCACCGCGGCTTCACGGCGCGCAGTTCTACGAGGACGTCGCCGCGATGACGCGCGCGTACCTCGACTCGAAGCCCGATCCCGCTTACACCGATTTCTTGCAGTGGGACTTCGCCGACCTCGAGCACCGCTACGGCGGAGTCGTTGCGACCACGTTCCGGAATTTCCCCTCGTTTCCGCAGCGCTACATGGAGCCGTGCACGACGCTGCCCGTCGAGTCGAACGTCAAGCTCGAGCCGTTGAAGCCGTTTACGCAGCCGCTGCTCTACACCGAAGACGACCTGCACATCCGGCAGTTCACGTCCTCGAACACGCGCCGCCTCACACGCAAGGGCGCGGAGCGGGCGGCGTAGCGCGAATTAGCAATCTGCAATCTTCAATCTGCAATTCGCCGGGCGCCCACGAATCGGGAAGCCCAGTACCTTGCGCTGAGGTGCTCGATGCGCACCTCGCCGCTGCCGCTCGGCGCGTGCACGAACTCGTCGCCCCCGAGCGAGATGCCGACGTGCGATGCGCCGCGCGAAACCGTGTGGAAGAACACGAGATCGCCCGCCTCGAGGTCGCCGCGCCGGACGCTCCGGCCGACGCGGTACTGTTCCGCCACCGTCCTCGGCATGGCGACGCCGTTTCGCGCGAACACATACTCCACGAGACCGCTGCAGTCGAAGCCCGCAGGCGTTGAACC
>JAICSD010000092.1 GCA_025937075.1 Vicinamibacteria bacterium
CGGGAAGCGCAGCGTCGGATAGACGTCGAACCGGGTCAAGCCGCGGTCGACCACCTGCTCGCCGGCCTTGTCGGTGCGCACCAGCGTGACGTACTCGCCGTTGGTGCCGAAATAGAGCGGCAGATGCCCGATCGGCGCCTCGGCGCGGCTGATGAGGACGCGCGGCTGCGAGCCGTACAGGTACGAGGTCGTGTCGTTCGTGAACGTCTCGTTGCGGTCCACCGTCGTGCTGACGCCGATGCGGCCGATGCTGTCGGTGAGATTGATGTTGAACCGGCGCGTCACGTTCGTGGCGTTGTAGGGGTTCTGCTGATAGAGCTGCTGTGACTGGGTGCTCGAGAAGTAGTCGGCATTGCCGGCTACCCTCATCGTCTGCGTCAGCCGCTGCGCCGTGGTGCCCGTGATGAAATAGCTCGATGTCGCGGGGTGCACGGCCTCGGTGCCGTCCGCCAGATGATAGGTCGCGTCGTGCTCGTTGATGATGAGCACGCGGGCGTTCCCCTGCGATCCGGGTCCCGTCACGTAGCGGTACTCGCCGCCGTATCCCTGCCCGGTCTTCGAGTACCAGTCGTGGTACAACGTCGCGTCCTGGCTCCGGTTGATGGCCCAGAAAAACGCGTTGCTGAGCGTCTGGCCGCGGACCGTGGACGCGCCGTAGGTGGGAATGAGGAACCCGGTGGCCCGATCCTCCTTGTTGATCGGGTAGTACATCATCGGCAGGTAGAAGAGCGGGACGCCCTTCACCTTGAGCACCGTGTTCTTCAGGATCGCGTGCTCCTCGAGCGTCACCGTCGCCGAATCGGAGACCAGCTCCCACCGCGGCGTCGGCTGCACGCACGTCGTGAAGCCACCGTGAGTGATCCGGTACGTCTTGGGCGCGAGCTTCTCGATCGTCTCTCCCCAGAAGTACGCGTCCGGCTCCTGCGCGCCGAACAGGCTGCGATCGATGCCGCGGTCCTGCAGGTTCGCGATGCCCGACGCGATGTAGAACGTCCCGGTGCGCGTCTTCGTGTTGAACTCCATCCGGTCGGCTGAAATGCGGTTGTCAGCCGAGACGAACACGACGTGGCCCGACGCGCGCAGGCGATCGGCGTCGCTGAACACTTCGACCTCGTCGGCGAAGAACTGCATGTCGTTGCAGTCGATCTCGACGCTCTCCAGCAGGCGATAGTGCCGCGTGCTCGTCACCGTGATCGATCGCTGACTCGTCGTCTGCCAGATCTTGCAGCCGCCGGGGGCCTGTTGCGCGGTCGCGACACTGGCCACGGCGAGCATCAGCAGGGCAAGAACATACGTGCGGATCATTCAGGTTCGGCGATGGGCTCCAGGTCTCGGCAGAATACCACGTCCGGATTGCCGATTGCCGACGGCAGATTGCCGATTGCATTGTCGATTTTCCAGCGGCGACTGGCGATGGGATTGCCGATTGCCGATTGGATGGGGGAATGGTGATTGTCGATTGGATTACTGATTGCGGATTTCCGATTTCCGATTTCCGATTGGACCCCGTTCCGGAGGGCACCGCATCATCAGCCGCGTGTCAACATCTCCCGGATCGGCCCGATCAGAAAAATCGACCCGGCGATGACGACGTCGTTACCGCTGCGGCAGGCAGCGCGGAGGGCCTGGATTGGATCCGGCTCCACGCGGACGTGTTGATGCAGTGGCCGCGCTGTCTCGGCGATCGCGTCGGCGGCCATGGCGCGCGGCGTCGATGCCGTCGTGCAGATGATCTCGCGTGCAGCGGGAGCGATCGCGGTCAGCATCTGGCGCACGTCCTTGTCCCGCATCGCGCCGAACACGAGCGTGACGCCGCCGGCCGCGGTCTCCTGTAGATACGCCGCGAGCGCAAGGGCGCCCGCCGGATTGTGCGCCGCATCGAGCAGGACGCGGCAGCCCTGGTAGTGCAGCTCTTCGAGGCGTCCCGGCCAGGCGATGTTCGTGAGGCCGGCGCGCATCGCATCCTCGGCGACGCGAATCCCGTGGCCATCGAGTACATCGATCAGTTCAATTGCCACGCGTGCATTGTCGATTTGATGCGCGCCGCGCAGCGCCAGACGGACGTCGTTCAATGTGACGCGACTGCTCGCTATGTGGAGTGAATCACAGGAGTTCAGGAGGCCAGGAGGGAAATCACAGGAGTCCAGGAGAACATGAGAAATTTGTGTTCTCCTGATCTCCTGGTCTCCTGTGAGACCTGCAGCGGACACGCGGACGTCGACATCCGCGCGCCGGAGCGGTGCGCGCTGCTCCGCGCAGACGCGCTCGATGACGCGCAGGGCCTCATCGGGAACAGGCCCGCACACGAGCGGCACGCCGCGCTTGACGATCCCGGCCTTTTCGGAAGCGATCGACGCGAGCGTCGATCCGAGCTGCGTCTGATGATCGAAATCGATTGAGACGATCGCGGCGGCAATGGGCGTGACGATGTTCGTGGCGTCGAGCCGCCCTCCCAAACCAACCTCCAGGACCGCGATCTCGACGCCGGCCTCGCGGAACAGATCGAACGCGACGGCCGTCGCGCATTCGAAGAACGTCGGCGGTGCGTCGAGCGTGCCCTCCCGCATCAATCCTTCAATCGCCGTCTGAAGCCGTGCTATCGACGCATCGAGGGTATCGGGCTCGATCTCCCGCCCGCCGATGACGAACCGTTCTTCGAGGCGGACGAGATGCGGGGACGTGTACCGCGCGGTCCGATGCCCCGCCTCGCGAAGCATCGCCTCGACCATCGCCGTGACGGACCCTTTGCCGTTCGTGCCGGCGACGAGCACGGACCGGAAGCTGCGTTCGGGATGGTCCAGCGCCTCGCACAGCCGCGCCATGTTGGCGAGGCCGAACTTCATGCCGAAGCGTTCGAGGCTGAAGAGGAATTCGCGCGGCGCGCTCACGACTGGCGCGGAACGGCTTCTTCGACGATCTCGCGCTCGACGGCAGGCGCCGGCACGCGGGCCGGCGTCGGACGGCCGAAGCGGAGCAGACGGGCCACCGCGTCCTTCATCTCGCGGCGATCGACGATCATGTCGAGCATGCCGTGCTCGAGGAGGAACTCGCTGCGCTGAAAGCCCTCCGGCAGCTTCTGCCGGATCGTCTGTTCGATGACGCGCGGGCCCGCAAATCCGATGAGCGCCTTCGGCTCCGCGATGTTCACGTCGCCGAGCATGGCAAAGCTGGCCGTCACGCCACCGGTCGTCGGGTCAGTCAGGATGGAGATGTAGGGCAGACGAGCGCGATCCAGCCGCGCGAGCGCGGCGCTGATCTTCGCCATCTGCATCAGCGAGAGCGCCCCTTCCATCATGCGGGCGCCGCCCGAGCACGAGACGATGACGACGGGCAGCCGCTGATCGATCGCGCGCTCGATCGCGCGCGTGATCTTCTCGCCGACCACCACGCCCATGCTGCCGCCGATGAACCCGTACTCCATCGCGGCCACCGACGTCTCGATTCCCCCAATCGAGCCGACCGCGCAGATGACGGCGTCCTTCAATCCCGTCGCCCTGATGCTCGAGTCCAGCCGGGCACTGTAGGGCTTCGTGTCCGTGAACTTGAGCGGATCGGTGGTGACCAGAGCCGCGTCGTACTCCTTCCACGAGCCATCGAACAGCATCCGCAGCCGGTCTGCGGCGCCGAGGCGGAAGTGGTGCGTGCATTTCGGGCAGACGCTCAGGCTCGCGGCGAGGTCCTTGTTATAGAGAATCTCGCTGCAGGACGGGCACTTCACCCACAGGCCTTCGGGAACTCGGCTTGGTTTGTCGGCGGGGGGCTCAATGGGCTTGCGTGGCTTCTTGAACCAGGCCATTGTGTTGAGCTTAGCAGATTCTCACCGAGGGGCTGGCGCCCTCGGACTCCCCCACGCCGTCTCTCGCGCGGCCTGGGGGCCGCGCTCCGGCGCTCCAGTAGCGCGGGCCTTTCAGGCCCGCGAATCAGGTTCTCGGCACGTAATACCGCGTCCCGCCGGTCAGGCTCCGAATCTGCTTCACGAGCTCGTCGAGCGCCTCGTCCTCCCAGCGTGCGTCGATCTGCGATGTCTCGACGACTAGGAGCGGAGTGGCTGTGTAGTGAAAGAAGAAGTGGTTGTACGCCTCGTTCAGCTCGCGAAGGTATGCGTCTCCGAGTGCGGGGACGTCGGGGTGTTCCCGCGCGCGCTCGCGCAGCCGGCGGCGAATCACGTCCGTCGGGGTCTGAAGATAGATGACGAGATCCGGCGGCGGGACGTCCTCGGCCAGGAGCTCGTACAGGCGCTGGTAGATGAACAGCTCATTGTCGTCCAGGTTCAAGTACGCGTAGATCTTGTCGCGATCGAACACGTAGTCGCAGACGGTGGCCTGGCTGAAGAGATCGCTCTGCCGGAGCGAGGCCTGCTGCCGATGGCGCGACAGCGTGAAAAAGAGCTGCGCCTGGAACGCCGCACCGGGGCGGCCGTTGTAGAAATCCGTCAGAAAGGGATTGTCCGCTTCGTCGAGGACGACCGCAGCGTCGAGGCGCGCGCCGAGACGTTCGGCCAGTGCGGACTTGCCCGCGCCAGCCGCCCCCTCGATCGCGATGTGCCTAAACTGCAAGTGTGGCCTGGAGTATAACCGCGGACTTACGCGGACCGCGCTGAGGGACCGGCGGGGCAGCCGCTGGCGTTTACGCACCCATCTGTGTTTTTCTGTGTCGCGTGTCCGGCGGATTGAGGATCGATCGTCTCGAGCTGCGCCTGCTGCGGCTTCCGCTCGTGCGATTCTTCGAGACCAGCTTCGGCCGAAGCACCGATCGCACGTTCGTGCTGGTCACGCTCCGGGGCGACGGGGAAACGGGAATAGGGGAGTGCGTCGCCGATGCGAACCCGTTTTACAGCTCGGAGACGACAGCCACCGTGTGGCACATCATCCGCGACTTCCTCGGACCGCTGGTGCTCGGAAGGAACTTCGATCACCCTCGGGACCTGTATCCTGCGATGCGGCACGTGCGCGGCCATCAGATGGCCAAGGCCGCAGTCGAGATGGCGGCGTGGGATTTGTACGGGCGCCAGCAGCGGGTGTCGCTCAGCTCGTTGTTCGGCGGCACGCGGCGGCAGATCGAATCCGGCGTCTCGATCGGGATTCAGGACACGCTCGACGCGCTGGCGGAGCGGATTGCCGAAGAACGTGCGGCGGGCTACCGGAGGATCAAAATCAAGATCAAGCCCGGCTGGGATGTGAACGCCGTCGCCATGGTCCGGACCAGGTTCGACGGACTCCCGTTGATGGTGGACGCGAACGCCGCCTACACGCGTGCCGACGCGCCGCATCTGGCGGCGCTGGATCGGTTCGACCTGATGATGATCGAGCAGCCGCTCGATTACGATGACCTGCGCGACCACGCGGCGCTCCAGCGGCAGATCGCGACGCCGATTTGCCTCGACGAGTCGATCGCGTCGGTGCGGGCGGCGGAGGATGCGATGGCAATGGGCGCGTGCCGCATCATCAACATCAAGCCGGGGCGCGTCGGCGGGCACGCCGAATCGATCCGGCTGCACGATGCCGCCGCGGCGCGCGGCATTCCCGTGTGGCACGGCGGCATGCTCGAGAGCGGCATCGGCCGCGCGCACAACATTCACCTGTCGACGCTGCCGAACTTCCGCCTGCCGGGCGATATCGCCGCGAGCCGCCGTTATTTCATGCCCGATCTCATCGAGCCGCCCATCGAGGTGAGCTCCGACGGCACGATTGCCGTGCCCGATGGACCGGGCATCGGTGTGACCGTCGTCTCCGAGCGTGTGCAGCGCGCGACCCTCGATGTCTGCGACGTGAGACTGTGAACCAGCCCATGAACCGACTGACGTGTGCGACCCTGTTGATCCTCCTTTCCGCGTGCGCGAGCGCGCCCCCACGTCCTCCTGCTCCGGCCGCCGTCAGCTTCGAGCAGAAAATGGGCTGGATCCTTCAGCTCGAGGATCGACGGGTGCTCCGCGTCGAGCCGGCCGTTTCGCAGCCGGCGCCGGTCGCACCAGGCCGCACGCGCGCGGCTCCCGTTCCGCCGGCTCCTCCCGCGCCCGATCTCACGCATCTCTTGACCGACACCGACGCCCGTATCCGCCGCCGCGCGGCGTTGGCGATCGGCCGAACGGGACTGGCGGAGGGGGTCGCGGCGCTCACGCCGGTGCTCACGGACGCCGATCCCGACGTCCGGCAGATGGCCGCGTTCGGCCTGGGGCTGCTCGGCGATCGCAGCGCGGTTCCCGCGTTGACGACCGCGCTCGGCGACGCCGATCCGCGCGTCCGTGGCCGCGCCGCGGAGGCACTCGGCTCGATCGGCGATGCGGCTGCGGCGCCCGCTATCGGATCGATGGCCGCGGCCTACATCAAGCAGGGTGTGCTCGCCTCGATCGCGCCGGACGATGAGCAGTGGCCGAAGGCGCCGGAGGTCGAGGCCGTCCGGCTGGCGTTGTATGCGCTCGTCCGTCTGAAGGCATGGGATCCGCTCGCTGGCGCGGTGCTCGATGGATCGGGTCAACCCCTGAGCGCGTGGTGGCCCGTGGCGTACGCGCTGCAGCGCATCGACGAGCCGCGAGCGTCAGGGGCCCTGCAGCGCCTCGTTCGAGGCGAAGGACGCTACACCCGCGCGTTCGCGGCGCGAGGCCTCGGCGTCCTGAAGGACGCGTCGTCGGTGCCCGTGCTCGTCACGGCGCTCGAGGGGGCCAAAGGCGACGAGCTGGTGACCGCATCGATCGTGCGCGCGCTGGGCCAGATCCCGGGCGCGAATGCCGTGCCTGCCGTGCTCGGCGTGCTGAACAGCGATGCGACGTTGCCGAACGTCAGGCTCGAAGCCGTCGCTGCGCTCGGGGCGTTGCGCGCCAGAGCCGCGCTGCCCGCCGTTCAGGATCTGATCGCGGACGACTGGCCAACGATGCGCGCTGCGGCCCTGCGCGCCGCGGCAGCGATCGATTCGGACGCGTTACTGCTGACGCTGTCCGGCATGGAACAAGATCCGCACTGGACCGTGAGGTCGACGCTCGCCGAGGTGCTGGGGACCCTTTCGGGCCCCGTAGCCATCGAGCGGCTGCGCCCGATGCTTGGCGATCAGGACAAGCGCGTCGTGCCTGCTGTCATCGAGTCGCTGACGAAGCTGCACGCGCCGGGACTCGACGCGCTTCTGTTGGAGCAGCTGAAAAGCCCGGACACGGGCGTCAGAACCGCGGCCGCGCACGCGATCGGAGAAGTGAAGCTGGCTGCGGGAGCGGCCGCGCTGCGCGACGCCTATTCAGCGGGCACCTCGGATGCGACGTACACACCGCGAGCGGAGGCGCTCGACGCGCTCGTCAAGTTCGGGGCCGCCGCCGCGGTCGAGACGCTGAAGGCCGCGCTCGCCGACAAGGATTGGGCAGTACGCGTGCACGCCGCCGACCTGCTGAAGAGGCTGGATCCATCGGTCGAGACCGCCCACACGATCCGGCCGGTGCCTGGCGATCCCGTCGTCCCCTATACCTCTCGGGACCTGATCGGGCCGCCGTACTCGCCGCACGCGTTCATCGAGACGGTGAAGGGCACGATCGAGATCGAGCTGACGGTGCTGGATGCGCCGCAGACGTCGCAGAATTTCATGGCGCTCGCGCGCAAGGGGTTCTTCAACGGCCTGCAGATCCACCGCGTGGTGCCGAACTTCGTCGTCCAGGACGGCGATCCCCGCGGCGACGGATCGGGCGGACCGGGGTACACGATTCGCGATGAGCTGAACGATCGGCCGTACCTCCGCGGCACGGTTGGTATGGCACTCGACTGGCGCGATACGGGGGGCAGCCAGTTCTTCATCACGCACTCGCCGCAGCCGCACCTCGACGCGAAGTACACGGTATTCGGGCGCGTCGTCAACGGGATGGACGTCGTCGATCGCCTGCAGCAGCTCGATACGATTCAGCGGGTGCGGATTTGGGACGGGAAGACGATGCAGTAGCGCGTGCGGCGTGCGCGTGCGTGATGCGGATTTGCATCACGCCCGGGTGTTCCGCGGTGTCGGCGTGAGTCCGCGGTCCGCGTCGTCCGCGTGATCCGCGTCAGTCCGTGTACAGCAAAAACGGGGGCGATCGTCGCCCCCGTTTTTGGCGGGCGCGGCAACTTACCGCTTCTTGCCGCCCTTCTTCTTCCCGCCCTTGGCAGTCTTTTTCGCCATTGCGCTTTATCCCCCCCTTCACTCGTGGGATCGACCGCGAAGAGCCTCCACCGCATCGCAGCGCCGCTGCCTACCGGCACGCCGGCGGTGCGCCTGACGGCGCTCATCGCTTCGTGCTGACATTCGCGACGATGCGAATATCGGCATCTAAAAAAATCGGGGGTGCCCACACGTGCGTGCTCGACACCCCCCGGACCGGTCGGCGGCGACTAGCGCTTCTTCCCGCCCTTTTTCTTGCCGCCCTTCGCAGTCTTCTTCGCCATTAGTTCCTCCTTGGAACGTGGCAGCTCAGCTTGGTTATCGGACCAGGGGTCCCCACAGGTGGGCTGAGCGATCCACCCTCATACAAGATGTAGATTATGGATGAGAAAAATCAGGTGTCAAGCACAAAGTGCAGGAAAAGTCAAAAATCTGCATCGTAAAAAGTGTTTCGGCTCGTGCGCGCGATCGCTGTAGCGGTCGAGTCGGTTATCGGTTGTCGGTTGCGGGTTGTTGGTTGGCTTGCCCACCGTAGCGCGCAGCGCGAAGGTGGGTCAGCGGCGCGCGCGCAAGCGTGAGAGCGCGCGCGCGGCGACCGCTTTGGTCTCTGCGCCGCCGCCGAACCACGTGCTCGCCGCTTCGTACTCGCTCGTCGCGGCGTCGAGATCGCCGTGGCGCTCGTGTACGCGCGCGGCTTCGAGAAATGCCGCCGCGCCGATCGGCGCCGGCCACCGCCGCGCGCTTTTGATCGTCTGCTCGAACTCGGCGAGCGCCGCCTCGTCGCGTCGTCGCGCCTGCAGAATCCGGCCGTAGCGATAGTGCGCGACGGGATCGCGCGGATTCAGCGCGATGCTCCGCGCCAACGCCGCCTCGGCCGCGCCGACGTCGGAGTGTTCGAAGCGCCGGAATCCCTGAAGCGAGAGGCGATACGCCTCCGCCTTCACGGGATCCGGCGTGTGCCGCAGCCGCTCCGATGCGCGCGCGCGCACGTTGTGCTGATCGGGTGATGGCGCCGTCGCCATGGCGGAGCGATAGGCGCTGACCGCCCCGTCGCGATCGCCCATGCGATCACGCGCTTCACCCAGCGCGTACCACGCCGAGGCGAGCGCGCCGTAGGGCTCGGTGGGCTGCGCGTCCACGACGGCGGTGAGCTGTTCCATCGCGTGGTCGGTCTGATAGAGCGCGTCGAGCTGTCGCGCCACCCCCAGCCGCGCGCGGACTTCCGCAAGGGCGGCTTCGTTCAGCCGCTGCTCGCGCGCGAGCGCCAGGAGCGTGCGCCACGTGTCGAGGCTCGCGTTCGTGTCGTGCTGATACGTCTCCTGCACCTGCGCGAGCTCGGAGAGGAACAGCGGGTTGCCGGGATAGCGCTCGTGCAGCGACCGGAGGATCGCGATCGCCTGATCGATGCGGTGCTCGTACCACAGATAGACGATTTGAAGTTGATAGTCCGCTTCCCCCTGCAGCAGGCGCCCTTTGGCGCGCGCGCGCTGCATTCGTGCCAGCCCTTCGGTCCGATCGCCGCCCGGCAGCGCCAGCAGGAAGCGCAGCACCCTCGCCGACGCCGGCGCGACGTCGGCATAGTACTGATACATCCCGATCCCGAAATAGGCGTCCTGGAGGTTGGGATCGAGTGCAATCGCGCGCTCGAGCGCCTGTTTGATCCGCTTGCCGTCGCGGGCGGCGCCGAGCTTCTCGCCGCGCAGCACGCGCCACTGGACCCGGACCGCGTATGCAGCGCCGACGTAGAAGTGCGCTTCCGCATTGCGCGGGTCGCGATCGGCCCATTCCTCCGCAGCGGAAATGGCTTCCTCCACCGCGGTTGACAGCTCGTCGTCCAGCTCGCGGCTTTCGGGATCGAGCAGGATGCGCCACCAGAGGGACGTCGCGTCGAGCACGAGGCACGCCTGCGGCGGCGCGGGGCCGCACGCGCGCTGCAGCTCGGCATCCGCCTGGTCGAATCGCGCATCGAGGATGTAGTCGTAGACGCGCGCGAGGCCGTCGATGCCGGTGAGCTCTGCGGCCCGGCTCGTCACCGGCGCGGACAGGCACAGGGCCGTGGCCGCCGCCAGCACGGCAGCGCGCCACGGAACCCGCATCATCGATTCAGGTGGCAGTCGTCGCCCTCACGTCACGCTCGTGCGGAGCTGCTGCTTCTCGGCGTGCCGCGCAAGCGCGAGCTGGATGAGCCGATCGAGGAGGGCGCGGTAGCCGAGACCGGATGCCTCCCACAGCTTCGCGTACATGCTGATGGTGGTGAAACCCGGGATGGTGTTCACCTCGTTGACGTAGATCGATTGATCGCGCCGCGAGAGCAGAAAGTCAACCCTGGCCATGCCGGCGCCGTCGATTGCCTTGAACGCTTCGATTGAGAGGCGCTGGATCTCGGCGAGCGTGCCCGGCGGCAGCTCCGCCGGGATAATGACTTTCGATCCGGCGTCGATGTACTTGGCCTCGTAGTCGTAGAACTCGCGCGAGGGGATCACCTCTCCGGCCACCGACGCATCCGGCTCGTCGTTGCCGAGAACGGCGCACTCGATTTCCCTCGCCTCGGGGACGGCGGCTTCGATCACGATCTTTCGGTCGAAGCTGCCCGCGAGCGCCAGCGCGTCGCGCAGCTCCGGAGCGCTCCTGGCCTTGGAGATGCCGACGCTCGACCCCAGGTTTGCCGGTTTCACGAACATCGGATAGCCGAGCGCATCCGCGAGCTTCTTCTCGATGCCGTCGGGATCACGTTCCCACTCGTGTCGCAAGACGAGGCGGTAGGGGCAGACGGGGAGGCCGCGCGCCGCGAAGAGGACCTTCATGATCCCCTTGTCCATGCCGACCGCGGATGCGAGGACGCCGGCTCCCACATACGGCACGTTCGCCAATTCCAGCAGTCCCTGCATCGTGCCGTCCTCGCCGTAGGGCCCGTGAAGCATCGGAAAGATCACGTCGAGCGCGAGACCCGTCACGATGGGCGCTGTGTCTCTCGGACCCCCGGAGCGCTGGATGGCCAGGATCGTGTCCTGGCTCGGGCGTGCGACGAAGTGGACCTCGCGCCCGTCACGGACCGGGCGCGCGGCGTCGATCCGCGCCTGCTCGATGACTTCGCCGGCGATCATCGTCTGCGGCGGCTTGTCGGCGAGCGTCCAGCGGCCATCCTTTTCGATCCTGATCGGAACGGGCTCGTAGCGCGTCCGATCGAGATGCGCGAACACCGACGCCGCGGAGGCGAGCGACACTTCGTGCTCGCCCGATCGCCCACCGTAGAGCACGCCGACGCGAAGACGTTTCACAATGCGAGAATAACAGGAGCGGCGGCCGCTGAAAACGGCGGCCGCCCGTCAATGCCGGGTACTGACGCGTGTCGATGCCGGCACTGACGCGTGTCAATGCCGAATGCCGAAGGTTCGACGGCTTCGGCATTCAGCAGTCGGCATTCGCCATTGACAGCGACGTCTCTGAACTTCCGGGTCACCCACACCGACGGCGCCGCGCGGCGCGGCGAGATCGAGACGCCGCACGGGCCCGTGCAGACGCCCGCCTTCATGCCTGTCGGCACGCGAGGCGCCGTCAAGGGCGTCACGCATCGCGATCTCGTCGATCTCGGCGCGCAGATCATCCTCGGGAACACCTATCACCTGCACCTGCGTCCCGGAGACGAGCTGATCGC
>JAICSD010000378.1 GCA_025937075.1 Vicinamibacteria bacterium
GGCCGGTGGTGTTCAAATCGACGTCGCGTGACCCGTTTCCGCCGAGCCTCGAATATGCGAACCCGAAGAGCAGCGGCGGCATCCTCGTGGACATGGGCATCCACGATTTCGATCTCGCGCGCTGGTTCATGGGTGACGTGCAGAGCGTTTCGGCTGTTGGCGGCGTGCTCGCGTATCCGGAGCTGGCGACGGTTGGCGATATCGACAACGCCATCGCCACGCTGGTGTTCGCGGACGGCCGCCTCGGCGTGATCGACCTCACCCGCAACGGCTTCTACGGGTACGACATCGTCACCGAGCTGCTGGGGACCGAAGGCACCGTACGGGTCGGCTATCTGCGCGAGACGCCCGTGCTGACGATGACGAAGAACTCGGTGTCGCACGACACGGTCCCGTACTTCATGGAGCGCTTCGAGCGTGCCTACACGCTGCAGCTCCAGAACTTCGCGCAGAACGTGCTGCACGAGCGCACCCCGCCGGTCACGATTCGCGACGGCGTCGAGGCATTGCGCGTAGCGTTGGCGGCGACGTCGGCGTGCAAGTCGCGGACGGCCGTCGAAGTGAGCAGCATCAATTAGGAGCGTTCTATGCCGCGCACGGTGAAGAAGGAATCACGTGATGCTGGCGTTCGCGACTCGCGCGTGCTGATCGGCGTCTCGCCGCAGCAGGCCGGCTGGCGCTACGTTCGTTTCTCGATCCGGCAAATCGCGAAGGCAGACGACTGGACGGGCGCGACCGCTGCGGAAGAGCTGTGTCTCGTCCTGCTCGAAGGGCGCTGCGAGGTGAGCTGGGACAGCCAGCACGCCGAGCTCGGTCCACGTAAAGATGTGTTCAGCGCGTACCCGCACGCGCTGTATTTGCCGCCGCGCTCGCGGTTCACGGTGCGCGCACTCGATCGAACGGTCGTCGCGGACTGCCGCGCGCCGGCATCCAGCGCCCATCCCGCGCGAGTGATTCGGCCGCAGGATTGCGGCTTCGAGATTCGAGGCGGCGGCAATGCGACACGACAGATCGTCGACATCGTGCCTCCCGCATTTCCCGCGCAGCGCCTGATGATCTGCGAGGTGTACACGCCGAGCGGCAACTGGTCCAGCTATCCGCCCCACAAGCACGACAAGGACAGCCCGCCGGCCGAGGTGGACCTCGAGGAGATCTACTACTACCGCTTCAAGGAGCCGGACGCGTACGGCATCCAGCGGCTGTACGGACCGAACGATCGCGGCGACCAGGCGCTGATCGTGCGCCACGGCGATCTCGTCCTCGTCCGCGACGGCTACCACCCGTTCGTCGCCGCGTACGGTTACGACGCCTACTACCTGAACGTCCTTGCAGGCACGCGCCGCAGCATGGCGGCCAGCGATGACCCCCGCTACGCCGCTTTCCGCGCGCACTGGCCAACGCCCGATGCGCGCGTGCCGCTCGTCCCGCGGCCCTCCTGACCCGCGGCAACTTCGCAGGCCGCGACTCCGTCGAAGAGGTGCGAAAGGGGACCGAGCGATGCGCATCGTGCAGTGGATTGACGAGCTGCGGGACGATCTGAAGTTCGGCGTACGGCAGATGCTGGGCGCTCCCGCCTTCTCGATCGTCGCCGTTCTCACGCTTGCGCTGGGCATCGGCGCGAACGCCGCGATCTTCGCGCTCGTCGACGCGACGCTGCTCAGGCCGCTTCCATTTCCGGATCCTCAACGGCTGGTCGTCGTCTGGGAACGCACCGACACGGACCCGCAGGACGGCGCGTCGCCCTTGAACATGGCCGACTGGTATCAGCGAGGCCGGACCATCGAGCACATCGGCGGCTTCGTTCCCTACGTCGGCGGCATGGTGCTCGCGGGATCCGACGGCACCGCGGATACCGTCTCGCGGCAATGGGTCACCTCCGGGATCTTCGATGCGCTGGGCGTGAAGCCCGTCGTGGGCCGCACCTTTCAACCCGACGACGACCGCCGGCGCGCGAACGTCGTGGTCCTCGGCGAAGCGTTCTGGAAAGCCCGCTTCGGCGGCGATCCGTCCGTTGTCGGGCGTGACATCCGCCTCGACGGGGATCCCTTCACGATCGTCGGCGTCGTCCCGCACGAGGCGGAGCTGATCGGGCGTTCCAGCATCTGGGCGCTCCGATCGTTCAACAACAATCCGGCATCGAGGCGTGCGCATCCGCTCGAAGCCGTCGCGCGCCTGAAGCCTGGCGTCACGGTCGCGGCGGCGGCATCCGACCTCGGCGCCGTAGCGGACGCGCTCGCCCGCGAATTTCCGGACACGAACAAGGGACGGGGCGTCACGCTGGAACCGCTGCGCAACGCCTTCGTCGGACGCGATCTGCGCCTCACGTCCGTGCTGTTCGTCGGCGTCGTCGGGTTCGTGCTGGTGATCTGCTGCGCGAACGTCGCGAATCTGCTGATGGCGCGCGCGACGGTCCGCGCGCGCGAGCTGGCGACACGCGCGGCGCTCGGCGCGGGCCGCTCCCGAATCATTCGTCAGCTCCTCACGGAGAGTCTTCTGCTGGCCGCTGTCGGCGGTCTGCTCGGAGTCGCCGTGGGGTCCGCGATCCTGCGCGTCGCACCGAGCCTCATTCCGCAAGGGCTGCTGCCGCCAGCCGTCACGGTCACTTTCGACATGCGCGTCGGCTGGTTCTGCGCCGCGGCCGCGCTCGTGGTCGGATTGCTGTTCGGCCTCGCGCCCGCGTGGCAGGCTGCCGGGTCTCCCGTCGCGCAGACGCTCGCATCAGAGAGTCGGACAACGACGGCGCGCGGCGGCCGCGTGAGATCGCTCGTCGCCGCGGCACAAGTCGCCACCGCCGTCGTCCTGCTGTTCGGCGCCGGGCTGCTGCTGCGCACCCTGATCGCCGTCGATGACGTCGATCGCGGGTATCGGGCAGATCGCGTGCTGACGATGATGGTGGATCCGCTCGGAAGCAAGTACCCGGCGGCTGCTTCCCTGGTGCAGTTCTTCGAGCAGATTGACGAGCAGGTCGCAGCACTTCCCGGTGTCCGCAGCAGCGCGTGGACCAGCTCACTGCCGATGGGTGATTCGGTCCTGGGCAGCTTCCCGTTCGAGATCGTGGGTGATCCTCCGGCGCCTGGGAGCAATCCACCGACCGCCGACTACGCAATCGTCAGCCCCTCGTATTTTCAGACCCTCGACCTGCCGCTCGCAGCGGGACGAGGCTTCAACCACGCGGACATACAGGACAGCGCTCCGGTCTGCATCGTCAACGAGGCGTTCGTGCGGCGATATGTTCACGGCCGGCCGCCGATCGGTGCGCGCGTCGCGTTGCGGTTCGACGCCAAACGGCCTCCCACGATCCGCGAGATCGTCGGAGTCGCGCGCCAAACCAGGAAGCGACCCGACGAAGTCGAGCCCGTCGTTCAGTTGTACGTGCCGTTGGCACAGAGTCCGGTGGACGACATGTACCTCCTCGTCCGGCCGTCCACGGGACCCGCAGAAGCCCTGGCGGGCTCGGTGCGTGCGGCGATCGGACGCGTCGACCGGGAACAGCTCGTGAGCGTCCGCGACGTGATGACGCTCGATGATCTGGCATCCGTCGCCACCGGGCGCCACAGGTTCAGGGCCGTAATGGTGGTCACGTTTGCGGCGCTCGCACTGCTGCTCGCGATGGTAGGCGTGTTCGGGGTACTCGCGTATTCGATCCAGCAGCGCGCGAAAGATCTCGCGGTGCGCCGCGCACTCGGCGCGACCAGTGGCGACGTGCTTCGGCTCGTCGCCGGCAGCGCCATACGCGTGGTAGCGGCGGGCGCGCTCGTCGGGCTCGTGCTCGCCGTCGTTCTCGGTCGCTTCGTCACGACGCTGCTGTTCGGCGTGAAGCCGCTCGATCCGCTGACGTTCGTCTTCGTGATGATCGTGCTCGCGCTGACGGCAGCGATCTCGATCGCGGGCCCCGCCTGGCGAGCGGTACGCATCGACCCGGCGAACGTGCTCCGCGGCGCCTGATGGGCGCTCGGCGCCACCACTAACCTGGCTTTCGTGCAGGTGCGCGGACGCGCCAGTCGTGAACGGCATCGAGCGTGCACTCGCGCATTCGCACGACGTCCTCGAGCGGCGCTGGGCGCGTTGTGGGTCGTCGCGACCTCTGCCTCGCGCCGCGCGAAGGACCTGTCTACAGATTCCCGCGCTTCAGCTCTTGCATCAGGAAATCGGTCGACCGCACCGCGAGCGCCATGATCGTCAGCGTCGGGTTCTGACAAGCGCTCGACGTAAAGCCGGCGCCGTCCATGACGAAGAGGTTCTTCACGTCGTGCGTCTGCTGGAACTGATTCAGCACGGACGTCTTTGGATCCTTCCCCATCCGCGCGACGCCGACTTCGTGAATCCCCATGCCGGGCATTCGATCGAGCACCGTCCAGGGGCGCACGTTGCTGGCGCCGGCGGCCTCGAGCATCTCGGCCGCGGACTCGGCCATGTCGGCCATCATCGCGCGCTCGTTCTCGCTCCACGTCATGTTGATCCGCAGCACGGGGATGCCGAACGCGTCGACGACGTCGGGATCGACCTCGACGAAGTTCTCAAAGCGCGAAAGGCACTCGCCGAAGCCGCCGAGATTCAGGGATACGGCCGGTTCGAGCAGCGCCGTCTTGAACGCGTCACCGAAACCCTGCGCGCCCCAGTTGAAGTCCGGACCGCCCCACCCGCCCTGGAAGCCGTAGCCGCGCAGGAA
>JAICSD010000069.1 GCA_025937075.1 Vicinamibacteria bacterium
CGCAAAAAGACGTGTCGACGAGGGACGCGCCTCCGCGCGATGCGGGCGCCCGTGCCGCGCCCCCACCGCTGGCGCCGCCCGGTGGGCAATGCGCCGATCGCGCGTGTGGTTCGTGTTCCGCGGCGTAGTCGAAGCGGTGAGTAACGATACGCGTCGCCTGTGACGATGGGGGCGAGGACTGGGGGCCCCCCGCTTCGCGCGCAAGCGGCTCCTCGTCGACACGTCTTTCCGGCCGCTGCGCACGAAGCGGGGGTGTCCGAGCGGGGCCTCATCGTGAGGGCGACGCCGCAGGCGTCGAAAGATCCGGCGGCCGTGCCGCACCCCCACCGGTGACGCCGCCGCTCGCCGATCGCGCCGATCGATCTTCGGACCGTCGCCGTTGACGATGGGGGCGAGGATGGGGGTCCCCCGCTTCGCGCGCAAGCGGCTCCCCGTCGACAGGTCTTTCCGGCCGCTGAGCACGAAGTGGGGGTGTCCGAGCGGGGCCCCGTCGTGATGGGCGACGCCGCAGCCGTCGAAGATCCGGCGGCGTGCCGGCCGGCCTGCACTGAAAGGGAGCGTCTCGGCCAGGCCCGGCTACTTCGAAGACAGCCTGGCGCGGATCACATCGCCGACGAGAATCGCCGCGGGATAGAGCACCTCCTCTTCGGATCGAGCGTGGGCCGCGAGTTCTTCGGCGAACTTCTCGAACCGGGAGTCCTTCTCCTCTCGCGCCACCCGCTGGAGCTTCTCGGTCGCGGCATGGATTTGCTTGTGCTCTTCCAGCATGCGCGGCAATTCCTTCCGCAGCGCATCGGTCATCGCAAGCGCTTCCTTCATGCCAGCGGGCCGCTCGCCGGCGGCCAGCGGCTTGAGGAGCCCGAGCGGGGGCAGCGCGATCTCGTTTTCACGCTTGAAATGCGGGTCGAGGAGAGCGGCCAGCTCGCGGGCCGCCTCCCCGACCCGTCCGCCCGCTTTCGTCGCCTCGACGAGTTCCGCGTGTATTGCGGTGTGTTCCGCCAGGAGCGATTCGGGGATCGCCGGCGCAGTCGCGCGACGTTCCGCCTGGTGCGGCTGGGCCTGGGCGCCCGCCCGAGCAGGGACGAATGCCGACAGCACACCGATCGTGACGATAGCCATGCATCTCACGGGTGGACTCCTTTTTCAATACCAGCACAACACAGGCGCGGCGTACTCCACGAGTGTGCCCGGAGAGGACGACCGCGGATTGTAAGAGTTCTGTCAGGGCGTCGCCGGACAGAGCGCATGTCTCTATAGTGTCCCCATGTCGCAAGCCCGGCGTGTGCTGCTCTCGTCCGTCTTCAAGCCCTTCGCTGTCGACGATCGATTCGGATCGCGTGCGATCAACCCTGTGGAGCTCTACCACAATCAGGTCACGCGCGAGCAGGGGCCCTTCTCGCTGCGGATGTTCCACCGGACGTGGAGCCTCATGTTCCTCCGTGAGAACATCAGCGCGCCCTGCACGGTGCTCGACTTTCCGACGCGTCAGCGGTTCGTGCGCGAGCTGCGCGCGTACGACTACGACGTCGTCGGGATCTCAGGGATCGTGGTAAACGTGGGGAAGGTCCGCGAACTGTGCCGGCTCGTGCGCGAGCACTCGCCGCGTTCGACCATCGTTGTCGGCGGCCACGTGACATCGATTCCAGGCCTCGAACGGCTCATCGACGCCGACCACATCGTCCGCGGCGAAGGGATTGCGTGGCTGCGTCGATTCCTTGGCGACGATCCTGCGGCGCCGATCCGTCATCCCCTGATTCGCTCGTCGTTTGGTTTTCGCCTGATGGGGCTGCCCGTCAGCGAGAACCGGCGCAGCCGCTCGGCGACGATCGTGCCGTCGGTCGGCTGTCCGATGGGGTGCAACTTCTGCACGACGTCGGCGTTCTTCGGCGGCAAAGGGCACTTCGTGAACTTCTACAACCGCGGCGAGGAACTGTTCCACGTCATGTGCGACGCGGAGCGGCGCCTGGGGTCGCGCTCGTTCTTCATGATGGACGAGAACTTCCTGCTGCACAAACGACGCGCGCTGGAGCTGCTCGCCTGCATGAAGGCGCATGGGAAAGCCTGGTCGCTGTATGTGTTCTCGTCGGCGAATGCGATCCGGCAATACGACATCCGGCAGTTGGTCGAGCTGGGCATCGAGTGGATCTGGCTCGGGCTCGAGTCGGCGCAGAACGGGTATGTCAAACTCGCGGGCACCGACACGCTCGAGCTGACGCGGGAGCTGCAGGCGCACGGCATCTGCGTGCACGGCTCGACGATCGTCGGCATGGAGCATCACACGCCCGAGAACATCTGGCGCGATCTGGATTACGCAATCGCGCACGACACGGTGTTTCACCAGTTCATGCTCTACACGCCGATGCCGGGCACGCCGCTGCACAAAGAGGTCGCCGCCCAGGGGCGGCTGCTCGACGATGTCGATTTCGCAGATATCCACGGGCAGTATCGGTTCAACTTCCGGCACCCGGCGATCTCGGGCGAGCAGTCGAAGGCGCTGCTCGACGGCGCCTTCCGCGCCGACTTCGACCGGAACGGCCCCAGCCTGTATCGCCTGATGCGTACGATGTACAACCGCTACCGCCGCTACGGCGCCGATGCCGATCCGCGCGTGCAGGCTCGCGTGCAGCGCGCCGGGGCGCAATTGCGAGGGGGCTATCAAGCCGCGTTGTACGCGATGGAGCGCTATCTGCGGCCCGCAAATGCCGCGGTCGCCGCGCGCATCGGCGAGCTCCGCGCGCAGTTGGGACGCGAGTTCGGGACGCTCTCGCGCGTCGCCGGCGCCGCGCTGGGATCCGTGCTGACGTGGTCTGCCGTTCGCGAAGCCGCGCGCTTCCCGGCAGGTCGTCCGCTGGAACCGCGTACCTTCGTGGAGCGAACGAACTGGCGATGATCACCTTCTCAGATGAGCTGCCGCCGGATCGCGTGAATCACCGCCTCGAGACGCGTGTGCGTCCCGAGCTTCTGGTTGATCCGGTGCAGGTGATTGCGCAGCGTTTGCGCAGAGACGCCGAGTTCCCGCTCGACGTCGGCCGCGCCGAGCCCTTCCGCGAAGCGCCGCAGCACGCGCTGTTCCTGCCCGGATAGCGCGATCGTCGGCGCGCGGCGGGGTGAGTCCTGGGGCGCCTCGGCGATTTGCCGCGAGAGCCGGACGACGCGCTCGACGAGCGCCTCTGTCCGCTTCCGGCGGCCGATATCGCGCGCCAGGTGCACGATCAGCCGGCGTCCCGTCCGTCGATCGCGGTGCACCACGGTGGAGACGTTGACCCACGTGCGGCGGCCGGCGCGCGTCATCACTTCGAGGTCGAAGTCCGGAATGGGGCGGCCGCGGATGGCGCAGTCGCGGACGTGACAATGCTCCGTGCAGACGAGCGTCCGGAGCGATCCGCGCCCCTGCAGCAGATCGAAACAGGACCGGCCGACGACCTCGCCGCGGGAATACCCGAACAGGGCTTCGGCGCCGGCGTTCCACGCGCGGATCTCGCCGCTTTCCGACACCGTGAACGTCGCGTCGCTCGTGTGGTCGAACAGTTCGAACAGTTCGCGATCGAGCATCAATCCCTCCGGCGGGAGCAGCGGTGGCTGCTGGCTTCATCATCTTCGATCCGCCGGCGATGTGCACCTTTGCGGCGGTGCGCTGAGGCAACTCAGCCCTGCGCGGCGATGCCTGCGCCCCAGTACGGATGTACTCCAGAGACCTACAGCCGTTTCATTGCTCACAGGTACAGGGTCGCGGATTATCGACGATACCCATGCCGGTCGCCGCCATCGAGGTCGCTACCTGCCCGCTCGCCGGGTTGACGCAGCACATTCGCGACACGCACCACGCGTATCTCGGTCGGGAACTCCCGGTGCTCTGGGATCTTCTGAAAGAGGCCGCCTCGGCTCGTGGCGGGCACGGCGCTGAAGACGCCGCCGTGCGACGCGCGACGCGGTTGTTCGGGGGCTTCCGCTCGACGCTCGAAAACCACCTGCTGAAAGAAGAGGCCGTGCTGTTCCCGTTCGTCGAGCGGCTCGAGCGGTCAATCGGGATCGGGGAGCCGGTCCCCGCTCAC
Organism: Vicinamibacteria bacterium; assembly: GCA_025937075.1. Next base: position 4,053 of record JAICSD010000069.1, read on the forward strand.
GCATTCGGGCCGCTGCGCCTGCCGATCGAAGTCCTCGAGGGAGAGCACATGCTGGCCGACCGCTTCCTCGACGAACTGCGGCCGCTGTGGACGCGCTGGCGGGCCGAAACGGGCGCCTCCGCGCCGCAGGAGACATTCCGCGAACGGATGCTGGCGCTCGAAGCGGACATGTCGAGACACACGTACCTCGAAGACCACGTCCTCTTTCCACGCACGATTCTCCTGGAGGGCCGGTAGTTGGTGGCCGCGGGCGCCACCACACTCGCCCTTCTGTTGGCTGTTGGCGGTTTCGCGACTTCGCCGAATCGATCGGAGCAGCCGCCGCCGAATCCCGGTGCCGTGCTGCCCGCGAACCCGACGCCCGAGCAGATCGCGCGCGGCCGGCAGCTCTTCGCCGGATCGATTCCGCTCGCGCGCGGCGGCCCGGCATGCGCCGCCTGTCATGCCGCAGCCACGGTGCCGGCGGCCGGCGGGACGATGGGCCCGGACCTCACGGGCGTGACGGCCCGCATGGGACCCGAAGGGCTCGCCTCCGCACTGCAGACGCTGTACTTCCCGACGATGTATCCGCTGTTCGCGGCGCATCAACTGACACCCGAGGAGCAGACGTCGATCGGCGCATTCCTCGAGAGCACGGGCGGGCAGACGTCACATGCGGTGCGCACGACGATCGTGATCGCGATCGCGGCAGCGATCCTGTGCGCGGTGCTCTTTGCCGTCACCAGTCTGTTCGGCCGCTCGCGGGTCGGTTCGGTACGCCGTAGACGCCTGCCGCGCTCGTCGTCGCACGGATCTCGCGGCCCCTCACGACGAGGAGCGACGGCATGAGCTGGATTCGCGATCTCGTCGATCCCCAGGCTCGCGCGTGGGAAGACTTCTACCGCAACCGCTGGCAGCACGATCGCGTTGTCCGCAGCACGCACGGCGTCAACTGCACCGGCAGTTGCTCGTGGCTCGTGTACGTGAAGAACGGCATCGTCACCTGGGAAATGCAGGCGCTCGATTATCCGAAGCTGGATCCGAAGCTGCCGGGTTACGAGCCGCGGGGGTGCCCGCGGGGGATCGTGTTCTCCTGGTACGTCTACAGCCCCGTTCGCGTGAAGTATCCGTATGTACGCGGCGTGCTGCTCGACGCGTGGCACGACGCGCGCACGCGGCATGCGGATCCGGTCGACGCATGGACCTCCGTGGTCGAGAACGAGGAGACGCGCGGTGCGTATCAACGGGCGCGCGGCAAGGGAGGGTTCCGCCGCGCATCCTGGGATGAGGTGCTGGAGATCGTCGCGGCCAGCATGCTTTACACCGCGAAGAAGTACGGCCCCGACCGCGTCATCGGCTTCTCGCCGATTCCCGCGATGTCGATGGTGAGCTACGCCGGCGGCTCGCGCCTCCTGCAGCTGTTCGGCGGCGCAATCCTCAGTTTCTACGATACCTACTGCGACTTTCCGCCGGCCTCACCCGAGACATGGGGCGAGAAGACCGACGTCGCCGAGAGCGCCGACTGGTACAACAGCAAATACATCGTCGTCTGCGGCAGCAACCTGAACATGACGCGGACGCCAGACGTGCACTTCGCCGCCGAAGCGCGCAACAACGGCTCGAAGCTCGTCGTGCTCTCGCCGGATTTCAGCGAAGTGGCCCGCTACGCCGACTGGTGGATTCCAGCGCACGCCGGCACCGACGCGGCGTTCTGGCTCGCGGTGGACCACGTGATCCTGAAGGAGTTTCACGCCGATCGGCAGACGCCGTATTTCACGGATTACCTGCGCCGATTCTCCGACCAGCCCTTCCTCGTGCAGCTCGACCCTTCAGGCGATTACTTCCTGCCCGGGCGCCTGCTGCGCGCGAGCGACGTCACCGCCTACGCCGGCGTCGAGCACGCCGAATGGAAGCCCCTGCTCTTCGACGAAACATCGGGCCGTCCGCGCATGCCGCGCGGTTCGATTGGCTTCCGCTGGCAGCAGCAGCCGGGCCAGTGGAACCTCGATCTGCACGACGGCCTCGACGGCGCGGAGCTGTCGCCGGCGCTCTCGCTGCTCGATCGTGCTGACGCGCGGCTGAGTGTCACGTTCCACGACTTCGGCGGCGAGCGCGACACCCATCGGATGGTGCCCGTGGTCTACGTCGAGACCACGCGCGGGCGCGTCGCCGTGACGACCGCGTTCGATCTGCTGATGGCCCACTTCGGCGTCTCCCGCGGCCTCGCGGGTGACTATCCGGCTGACTACGACGATGCGGAGCAGCCGTTCACGCCGGCGTGGCAGGAGCGGTTCACCGGCGTCGGGCGGCAGACCGTCATCCAGATGGCCCGCGAGTTCGCGCGCACGGCCGAGCACACGCAGGGCAAGTGCACGGTCATCGTCGGCTCGGGCGTCAATCACTGGTACCACGCGAACCTCCACTATCGCGCGATGATCACGGCGCTCGTGTCGTGCGGGTGCGTTGGCGTCAACGGAGGGGGGCTCAATCACTACACGGGCCAGGAGAAGCTCGTGCCCGGAGCGTCGTGGTCCATGCTCGCCATGGCGCGCGACTGGGTGGGGTCGCCGCGGCTGCAGAACGGACCGTCGTTCCACTTCGTGCACAGCGATCAGTGGCGCTACCATAGCGGCCTCGCCGAAGATCATCCAGAGCGCGGGCCGTTCGCCGCCAGCACCCTGATGGACATGCAGTCGGCCGCCGTCAAGATGGGGTGGCTGCCGTTCTATCCGCAATTCGACGACAGCTCGATCGCGCTCGTGCGCCAGGCCGAGCACGCCGGCGCCACCACGCCGGACGAGGTCGTCCGTTGGACGGTCGATCGGCTGCGCACGCGGGCGACGCAGTTCGCGGTCGATCACCCCGACGCGCCCTCCAACTGGCCGCGCGTGTGGATCATCTGGCGGGCCAACGCGCTGCACGCGAGCGCGAAGGGATACGAGTACTTCCTGCGGCACTATCTGGGCACCGCCGACAGCGCCGTCGCGCCGGAAGTCACGCCGAAGCCGGTCGGCGATGGGCCGTGGCGCGATCCGGTCGCGCGCGGCAAGATGGATCTCGTCGTCGATCTGAACTTCCGGATGGACACGTCGGCGCTCTACTCCGACATCGTGCTCCCGTCGGCGAGCTGGTACGAGAAGGACGACCTGAGCACGACCGACCTGCACTCGTTCATTCATCCGCTCGGCGCGGCGGTGCCGCCCTGCTGGGAGTCGCGCACGGACTGGGACATCTTCCGGATGCTCGCCGCGAAGATCTCCGCGCTCGCGGGACCGCACTTCCCGGAGCCGTTCCGCGACTTGATCGCCTCGCCGCTGCTGCACGATACGCCGTCGGAGATCGCGCAGCCGCACGTCCGGCGGTGGTACGACGGGGAGTGCGAGGCGGTGCCCGGCCGCACGATGCCGCACCTGCGCGTCGTCGAGCGCGACTACGCCAACATCCATCACCAGTTCTGCTCGCTCGGGCCGGGTTTGCGCGAGCACGGCGTCGAGGAGCGGGGGATCGACATCCCCGTGGCCGATCTGTACGACGAGTTCGGATTGCGAGTGAAGCCGTACGAATGGGGCGGCCGGTCGTACCCCTCGCTGGTGGAGGCGCGCGATGCGGCGAACATGATCCTGTTCTTCGCGCCGGAAACCAACGGTGAAGTCTCGTATCGCGGGTTCCAGACCCACGAGCGGAACACCGGGCTGAAGCTCGCCGATCTCGCCGAAGCCAACCGCGACGTCCGCTACGACTTCGCGACGCTCACGGACCAGCCGCGGCGCATCCTCACCAGCCCGACATGGTCCGGCATCGTCAACGGCGGCCGCCCCTACAGCGCGTTCTGCCAGAACGTCGAGCGCCTGGTCCCGTGGCGCACGCTCACGGGACGCCAACACCTGTATCTGGATCACGAAGCCTATCGCGCGTTCGGCGAGGCGCTGCCCGCGTTCAAGCCGCGCCTCACGCAGGCGATCACGCGCGAGCTCGAGGCCACGCCGGCCCCGCCGGGATCGCTCGTCGTGAACTGCCTGACGCCGCACGGCAAGTGGCACATCCACACGACGTACTCAGAGGATCTGCGGATGCTGACGCTCTCGCGCGGCATCGAGCCTCTGTGGATCAACGACCGCGACGCCCAGGAGATGGGGGTCGACGACAACGACTGGGTGGAGATGCTGAACGACAACGGCGCGGTCGTGACACGCGCGGTTGTCAGCGCGAGAATCCCGCGCGGGGTGGTGTTCTACTACCACGCGATGGATCGCACCGTCGCGTTTCCGCTGTCGCCCACGCGGGGGCATCGCGGCGGATCGACCAACAGCATCACGCGCCTGCGGCTCAAGCCGGTGCTGATGGTCGGCGGATACGCGCAGCACTGTTACCGGTTCAACGACTACGGTCCGGCGGCATCGGACCGGGACACCTATGCCGTGGTGCGCCGCCTGCCGAAGCGTCCGGCGTATTACTGAGGAGGCTCGAGGTGAACGTCCGCTGTCAGATCGCGATGGTGTTCCACCTGGACAAGTGCATCGGCTGTCATACGTGCAGCCTGGCCTGCAAGAACCTGTGGACCGGGCGGCCGGGCACGGAATACATGTGGTGGAACAACGTCGAGACGAAGCCGGGCACGGGCTATCCCACGCTGTACGAAGACCAGGAGGAATACAGCGGCGGGTGGAAAGTCGAAGGCGACGAGCTGAAGCTGCGCCTCGGCACGCGTCCGGGTGAACTGCTGCGGCTGGCGTTCAACCCGAAGCTGCCGTCGCTCGACGACTACTACGAGCCGTGGACCTACAAGTACGAGGACATCATCGACTCTCCCGCGAGCGACGAGCAGCCCGTCGCCGTACCGATCTCGCTCGTGACGCGCGAAGAGATGGAGATTCAGGCCGGCCCGAACTGGGACGACAACCTCGGCGGCTCGTCGATCTATGCCGCCAACGATCCGAACCTCGCCGCGCTGTCGGATGAGGAGCGGCGGCAGATGTTCGAGGTCGAGCGCATCGTGCACTTCTACCTGCCGCGCATCTGCAATCACTGCATCAACCCGAGCTGTGTCGCGGCGTGCCCGGCGGGTGCGATTTACAAGCGCGGGGAAGACGGCATCGTGCTCGTCAGCCAGGAGAACTGCATGGGCTGGCGCATGTGCATCTCCGGCTGTCCCTACAAGAAGGTGTACTTCAACTGGGCCACCGGAAAATCCGAGAAGTGCATCCTGTGTTATCCCCGGCTCGAGACGCAGCAGGCGCCGGCGTGCATGCACTCGTGCGTGGGGCGGATCCGCTATCTGGGCGTGCTGCTCTATGACGCAGACCGTATCGCGGAAGCGGCGACACGGCCGGATGCGGAGCTGGTCGAAGCCCAGCGCAGTCTGATCCTCGATCCCTTCGATCCGGAAGTACAGCGGCTCGCGACCGAGAATGGCCTCGATGCGAAAGTGATCGAGGCGGCGCAGCGATCGCCGGTCTTCCGATACGTCAAGGAGTGGCGGCTCGCGCTGCCGCTGCATCCCGAATATCGCACCATGCCCATGCTGTTCTACGTCCCGCCGTTGCTGCCGATCACCGGTTCGGTCGATAACGGCGTGTACGAGACCGCGCGGGATCTATTCAGTTCCATCGAACATGCGCGGCTGCCGATTCGATACATGGCGTCGCTGTTCACAGCCGGCGACGAAGAGGAGGTGGCGAGGGTCTATCGGAAGATGGTCGCGCTGCGTATCTACAAGCGCGGTCAAACCGTCGGCGACATCGACGAGGCTGAAGTGGCGCGCGCGCTCGAGCAGGGTGCGACGACGCCGGCGGAACTCGAGGCCATCTATCACCTCACATCGATCGCCGATTTCGACGAGCGGTTCGTCGTCCCCCCGTTCGCGCGCGAAGCCGCCATCGAACTGCTCGAGGTGACGCAGGAGCGGCAGGAAGGCGGCGGCATGGGCTTCATGCGCGAGCCGCGGCGGGGGCTGTGACGTGCTCGAGCACCTGGCCGCTCTCCTCGAGTATCCGCAGTCGCCGCCGCACGCGGCCCTTGCGCAGGCCGTCTCGGCGTGCGCGGGCTCGAATCCCCGCGCGGCCGTCCACGTGGCCGCCTTCGCCGGCGCGGCGAGCGACCTGACGCACCACGAGCTGCAGGAGCTGTACACCAGGACATTCGATTTCGACGGCGAGACGGCGTTGTATGTCGGCCATCAGTTGTTCGCCGAAGACGGCCGCCGCGGACTGTTGATCGCCGGCCTGATCGACCGCTACACCCGCCTGGGCCTGACCGACGGCGGCGAGCTGGCGGATCACTTCGCGCCCGTGCTGCGGTCGCTTGCGCGAGATCGCGAGAGCGAAGAAGCCCGTGAGCTCGTCGCGGCGGCGCTCCTGCCCGCCATCGCGAAGGCGCTGCCGGCGGTTGAACGCCGGGCAGACATGTACGCGGCACTGCTGCGCGCCGTCGTCCTCGTGCTGGACGAGGACGCCTGCGCGACGGCGCCCGCTGGAAGCGACGCATGGACATCGTTCTCTTCGCCGTCTTTCCGTACGTAGCGGTCGTAACGGCGATCGCGGCGGGATGGTGGCGATACGACCGATCGCGGTTTTCGTACTCGAGCATGTCGTCGCAACTGCTCGAGAACCGCGCGCTCTTCTGGGGGTCCGTTCCCTGGCACTACGGGATCACGCTCATCCTGCTGGCCCACCTGATTGCCTGGCTGCTGCCCGGGCCGTCACTGCTCGTGCTCGGGCGCGGCGTTCGTCTCGCCGCGATCGAAACGGCCGGGCTGGCGCTGGCGCTGTATGCCGCGATCGGCCTGGCGATCCTCATGGTGCGGCGGCTGCCGCCGGTCTCGAGGGCCGCGGCGAGCACGTCGAAGATGGATTGGATCATCCTCGTCTTTCTTGCGGTGCAGGTGGTGACCGGACTGCTCGTCGCGCTGTTCAATCGCTGGGGCTCCCTTTGGTACATTCACGCCGCGGTGCCCTGGCTCTGGTCGCTGGTAAAGCTCCAGCCGGATGTGCGAGCCGTCGCGGTGTTGCCCGCGCTCGTGCAGTTCCATTTCCTTGTCGGCTTTCTGCTGATCCTGTTGTTTCCGATGAGCCGCCTCGTTCACATCGCGGTGCCGCCGATCCGATATCTGTGGCGCCCGTATCAGGTGGTCATCTGGCGGCGCGATCCGCGTCGGCACGGCAGGATCCACCCGGGGATGTTGATGGTCACGACGCCCCCGGATACGAGGCCCATGTCGAATCACACATTACCGCCCACCCCGCCCTGTCAGGATGCCGCGCGCGGCGAACCGCCGGGCCGGCGCAGGTTCCTCTCGCAGTTGAGCGTGATAGCCGGCAGCGTGGCGGGCCTGATCGTCGGCCTGCCGACCGTCGCGTTTCTGCTCGGCCTGCGCAAGACACCGCAGGTGTGGACACCCGTCGGAGCCGTCGATGATTTCACCGTCGGCGCGACGACGAAGGTGGCATTTGCCGATCCGTCGCCGCTGCCGTGGGCCGGCGTGACCGCGCAGACGGCCGCGTGGCTGCGGCGCGAGAGCGACGGCTTCACGGCGTTCTCCCTGAACTGCACGCACCTCGGCTGCCCCGTGCGATGGCTGGCCGACGCCGAGCTCTTCATGTGTCCGTGTCACGGAGGCGTGTTCTACAAGGACGGGAGGGTCGCGTCCGGGCCGCCGCCGCAGCCGCTGGCAACCTATCCCGTGCGAGTGCGCGATGGACGAGTCGAAATCCTCACCAGCCCGCTACCCATCTCGGGCCGCTGAATCGCTCGTCGGCCGCGCCGCGGCTCGCGCGTGGCGCTGGTTCGACGACGTGACGGGCGTGTCGCGTACGGTCGGCCCGATCCTCACGCACGTCGTGCCCAACGCGCGCCGTTCGCGCTGGTTCTACGTGTTCGGCAGCGCAACGCTCGCCGTCTTCATGGTGCAGGTGATCACCGGGATCGCGCTCTCGAGCGCGTACGTCACCGGCTCCGGTCAGGCGTACGACAGCCTGCGCTTCATCACGTCGACGCCCCTCGGCCGCGTGCTGCGTGGGATGCACGACTTCGGCGCCTCCGCGATGATCGTGCTGATTGGGATCCATACGATTCGCGTCTACTTGATGGGCGCGTACAAGTATCCGCGCCAGATGAACTGGTTGACCGGAGCAGGACTGCTGCTGTTGACGCTCGGGATGGCGTTCACCGGTCAGTTGCTGCGCTGGGACCAGACCGGATTCTGGACGGCTGTCGTGGCGGCCGAGCAGGCGGGGAAGGCGCCGGTGATCGGTACCTGGCTCGCCCGGTTCGTGCTGGCCGGAACCATTCCGGGCGGCGCGACCTTGAGCCGCTTCTTCTCGGCCCACGTGTTCTTCATCCCCGCTCTGATGTTCACGCTGATCGGGGCGCATCTCTATCTCGTGCTCTACAACGGCATCTCAGAGCCGCCGGTCGCCGGGCAACCCGTCGTGCCTCGCACGTATCGCGTGTGGTATCACCGTCTGCTCGAGCGCGACGGTGTGCCCTTCTGGCCCGACGCCGCGTGGCGCGACGCGGTTGTCGCACTTGGCGTCGTCCTCGTCATCGCGACGCTGGCGATCGCGTTCGGGCCGCCGCAACTCGGCAAGCCGCCTGATCCGACGCTCGTGGCCGAGTCGCCGCGACCCGATTGGTACTTCCTCTGGTATTTCGCCCTGCTGACGCTGATTCCGAAATGGTCGGAACGGTGGGTGATCCTGTTGGGGCCCCTCATCTTCGGCCTGTTCCTGATCTTCCTGCCGTTTGTGGCCCCCAAGGGGGAACGCCATCCGCTCCGCCGGCCGTGGTCCATCGTGATCGTCGCGTTCGTCGTCGGGATCATCTTCCACTATTCGTTCGTCGGCCACCAGGCGCCGTGGGCGCCGCGGATGGACGCGCCGCCTCTGCCGGCGCACGTTGTCGGCGTGACGACCGGACCCATCGCCGACGGCGCGCGCGTGTTCTATGACAAGGGCTGCGAGTTCTGCCACGTCGTGTCCGGATATGGTGGCATCCGCGGCCCCGGATTGAGCGATGCGGGAGATCGCCTCACGCGCGAGCAGATGCGCACGCGGATCCTGACCGGCGCCGCGAACATGCCGTCCTACACGGGAAATCTCACGCCGGAACAGATGTCGGCGCTGCTCGCGTTCCTCGAATCGCGCCATCAGGTCGGCCCACCGGTGCCGTCGACGTCCGGCAGGTAAGACGCCGCGGACGATCTGAGGCTCCCACAACGACACCAGTAAGGCTGCCCTCCACCACTTCGACATCCTGCGGCCAGGTGCGACTCGGCCGCAGGCGCCTCCGTTTTGAATGCGCGAACCGCGGCCCCGTTCCAGCGGTGTCACCTTTCAGCCGCTAG
>JAICSD010000453.1 GCA_025937075.1 Vicinamibacteria bacterium
CTCTTCCACAGCGGCCTCCTTCCGGCACGTAGCTGCAGCGTGCCTCTGCGCACGCTCAGCATCAACGTCCATCAATCAAACCCTGTGCCACAGGTTTGGCTGCGCGAAACGCCTCTCGAGGTACGAAGAGCGTCAGCGCGACACCGTCCCAGGTTCCGGGTGTCGGACTGTTGGGGGCTGCTGATCCCATTGGCATGGTTGCGACCGTGCGTGGATTCAGCCCGAACCGCGACACGAGGTAGTCGCGTACCTGGGTGGCACGGCTGCGGCTCAGCAGGTATCGCTGAGCGCCCGTGGCTTCCTGACCATAGCCTTCGATGACCAGCGGACTGTTCTTCGGGTAGCGGACGAACTGCGACATCGCCGAATCGAGCCGCGAGCGTCCATCGGCTGTGAGCGCTTCGCGACCTTGCGCGTCCGTCGTGAACAGGACGCGCGCGTCGAGCCAGATCCGCAGCGGCACGCGGCCGCTCGCTTCGAGCGCGCCGTCTCGATACTGCTGCACGGACATCTCGCCAAGATCGAAGTAGCCCCGGCGGTTGAAATATCCACGGAAGAGAAAGTTGTGCTTCAACGCCTCTGCGCTGTCCGCCAGATCCGCCATGGTCTCCCGCGCGTACGCAAGGGTCTGCGTGAGGTCTCCGGTAACCCCTTTCATGGGGCCGCCTTCTCCCCGCAAATCGGCGATGGCCTGCTTCGCCTGCTCCGTGGCGTCCTTCAGGTTCTCGACCGTCGCGCGGGCCTGCTCCGAAATCTCCTTCGCCTGCTCGTACAACGCGTCGTCGGTGATCAGCTTGCCGATGGTTCCGCGGCCCGCCTTCACGTCGGCAATCACGGTGCGCAGATCGCTGCTGATCTTGTTTCCCGATTTGGTGATCTCGCGGACGTCCTTCCCCACGTCGTTGACGAGCGTCTGCGCGGATTGCGCCGTATCGGAGATCGACGCGAGCGTCTCCTGCAGCTCTCCCTGAACGTCCGCGATCGTGGCGTCGATCGTGTCGATCGCGTCGCTCATCTTCTGCATGAGATCCGTGAAGTCGAACGGTTCGACGCTCTGAATCATCCCCTTGTCCGCGACCTGGGGCGCGGCGTCCGTCCCCGTCTCGACCTGCACGAACTTGTTGCCGACGAGGCCGTCGTTCTGAATCGAGGCGACCGAATCGGTCCTCACGAGCGGATGGAGATCGCTCCGGATCTGCATGACGACCAGGAACCGCGACGACGGCCCCGCGGGAACATGAATCTGCTTCACCTCGCCGGCATCCATTCCGGCGACCCGGACCTTCGCCCCGACCTGCAGGCCCGCGATGTGCGCGAACGATGCGCGCGCCTCGAAGTGATCGCTGAAGAGCATGCGGCGATTGCCGATCAGGAACAGCCCGAGCGTGAACAGGAAGAACCCGCCAATCACGAACGCTCCGACGGCAATCGCTCGCGCGCGGGCCATGATCAGCCTTCGTGCTCCGAGCTGATGAACGCGCGCACGAGCGGGTGCGTGCTCTGCTGGAAATCCGCCAGCGTGCCCTCGGCGACGATGTGCCCGCTGTCGAGCATCAGCAGCCGATCCGCGAGCTTGCGCGCGCTGGCCATGTTGTGGGTGACGACGATCAGAGTCGTACCTTCCTCTTTCAGCGAGAGCAGCAGGTCGTCGATTTCCTCGGCCGTGATCGGATCGAGCCCGGCGCTCGGCTCGTCGACGAGGAGGAGCGGCGGATCGAGCGCAATCGCACGGGCCAGGCCCGCGCGCTTGCGCATCCCGCCCGAGAGCGCCGCCGGCATGCGGTTGAAATCCGCTTCGAGGCCGACCTGCGCGAGCTTGCTCCTCGCGCGTTCGCGAATCTCGCGATCGGCGAGCTTCGTATGCCGCCGCAGCGGAAACGCGACGTTCTCGCCGACGGATATCGAGTCGAACAGCGCCGCGTTCTGGAACAGAAACCCGATGCGCCGGCGGGTGCCCGTCAGCTCCGCCCCCTTCATGGTCGAAATGTCGGCGCCGTTCACCAGCACGCTCCCGCGGTCCGGGCGCACCAGGCCGACGATGTGCCTCAGCGTCACGCTCTTGCCGGTCCCGCTGCGACCCAGGATCACGAGCGCGGAGCCCCTCTGCACCCCGAACGATACGTCGTCGAGCACCGCCCTCGACCCAAAGCGCTTCGTCACGTGCCGCAGTTCGACCGCCATCATGCCAACTGCGGGAAGAGGAAGAAGATGATCCGGACGAGGAGCACGTTCGACACGATGATCAGGATCGACGAGAGCACGACGGCCCGCGTGGACGCGCGTCCGACTCCCTCCGTCCCACGCGAGGTCGTGAACCCGAGGTACGACGACGTGACCGCGATGATGTAGCCGAACACCATCGTCTTGACCGTGGCGGGCACGTAGTCGGTGACGTCGATCAGCGAGAAGGACTTGTCGAAATACAGCCTGAGCGACATGCCCGTCGACGCCTGCTCCGCGATGAAGCCGCCGAGCATCCCGCAGAAATTCATGAGGGTCGTCAGGATCGGGAGCGCGATGATGCAGGCCACGGTGCGCGTGACGACGAGATACTTGAACGAGTCGACGGCGGAGGCTTCGAGCGCGTCGATCTGCTCGGTGACGCGCATGGCGCCGAGCTCGGCGCCGATTCCGGCCCCGATCCGTCCCGATAGGAGAAGCGCGGCCGTGAGGGGTCCCGTCTCGCGCACCAGCGCCAGGGCAAGGCCGGCGGGGATCATCGACTCGGCGCCGAATCGCTCCAGTGAGGCACGCGTGTGCATCGAGAGCACGATGCCGACGGCCACGCCCGAAACGGCAATCAGGGGCACAGACCGGAGCCCCAGGTCGAAGATCTGCCGTGTTGTTTCGCGGAATTCGTACGGCGGCCGGAACAGATCCCGGACCGCCCGGAGGCCAAACAGCGAGAACTCGCCCGTGCTGCCCATCGCACGCCCGACGACGCGGCCGGCTTCGCCCACCACGCGGCCCGAGGGTGCAAACGATGAGCCTACGCGGGAGCCGCGCGCCGTGCGCCCGCCTTTCCGCTGTCCTGAATGTCGTGCTTCTTCATCTTGCTGTACAGCGTCGGCCGGTACAACCCCAGGATCTGGGCGGCTTCCTGCTTGTTCCAGTTCGTCCGCTGCAGCGTCTGCACGATCGCCATCTTCTCGATTTCTGCGAGCGTCCGGTGCGGCGGAATGACGAACTCCGTCGTCGTCGCGCTTTCGGTTCGGAGCGACTCCGGGAGATCGTTGACGGTGATCTCGGCCCCCTTTGCGACCAGCACGCCGCGCTCGATGACGTTCTCGAGCTCGCGCACGTTGCCCGGCCAGCGGTGGCGGATGAGGACGTGGTACGCCGCGGGCGCAATGGACTTCACGTTGCGCTGATGACGCTGCCGGTACTTCTCGAGGAAATGCTCACAGAGGAGAGGGATGTCCTCCGTCCGCTCGCGCAGCGGCGGCACCCGGAGCGTGATCGTGTTGATTCGGAAGTAGAGATCCTCGCGCAGCTTGCCGTCGCGAAGCGCGGCGTCGAGATCGATGTTCGTCGCGCAGATCAGGCGGAAGTCGACGCGGACGATCCGGTCGCTGCCGATCGGAC
>JAICSD010000169.1 GCA_025937075.1 Vicinamibacteria bacterium
CTTCAGCGGGTCGCGATCTCCAAGCGGCGCGGCGTATGTTTTCTTGTGCATCGTCATTAGAGTACATCTCGTCTGCGGCCCATAAAGGGCCTCCCTACGATTGGCCGCTGGCGGCGCGTTTTATGGAGCGTACACGGGGAGAGCCAGCAATGTGTTCGACCGCAATGCGCGTGGCAGGCATTCGCGTCCCGCTCAGCGTCGCGAAATGACCCGCCTTACCGTATGTCGCTGAGGACCGAGACGCGCTCGATCGCCAGGCCTGGCACGCCGTTGCGAGGCTCGACGAGCCGGTTCATCTCGTCCCAGATCGCGCGGATCTCCGCCGGCGCATCGTCGGGAACGCTGCCATCCGTCCACGTCAGGATCTCGACGAACTGCCTGCCGTCGCCCGAGTGCAGCGTCAGGTGCGGCGCATCGACGACGAGACGCAGACGTTTGGCAGTCGCCCAGTGGGCCGCGATCACACGGGCCAGATCGGCATCCGCGCCGGCCTTTGGGTGAAACGTGATCATCACGGTTTCGGGGCGTTCCGGCTGTGCGCCCCGTGCGAGCGCGGATCGGCTGCCCGCTGCGGCAGCGACCATAAGAACAACAACGGCAACGTGCGCGCGAATATTCATCGATTGCTCCTGTTCATGAAGCCGGTGACCGACGTGAGGAGACCGTTCCTGCCGAAGACGAACACGTTGATGCCGGTGCCGCGATCCGCGCCATCGGCGCCCCGCGCAGCGAAATCCGCGAGCACCGTCCCCTGACACTGCCGCACGTCGCCCGCGCGGTACATCCGGATCCCCGGCATGAACTGCCGCGCGCCGTCAATGTGAGCGACGAGGTCCGCGATGTTGTCGATGCAGGAGTAGCGGTCGCGGAACTGCACGTCCTCCGCGGCGATGCGCGCGAGCATCCGGTGGCGGGCCTCCGCATCCGGCTCGGCCCACGCGTCGAACCACGCGTCCACCGTCTCCGCCGCTCCGCCGAAGACGAGGTCGGCGACGACGTTCGCGAAGAGCGAGAGCTGATATCGCCAGCCCTGGATGTGACGCTCGAGGACCTGCGCGTCCTCGTATTCGTGTACGAGCCGCACGCGCGTGGCTTCGCCGGCTGTTTCGAGCTGAATGGTGACGCGCGAACCGCCCGGGGGAATGACCGCACCGCTCGCGTACCCGTACGTGAACACGATCCGCTCGGGCGGTATGACCTCGAGGACTTCGCCGATGGCCTCGGTGCCGTCGGGATAGCGGATCTTCATGCGGCCGCCGGGCCGTGCGTCGATGTCCGAACCCGGGCCCCACCACGCGGCCCAGCGCGACGACTCCGTCAGGAAACCGAACACGACAGCCGGCGGCGCGTCGATGGTGATCGTGCGATCGAGCCGATGGGTAAGCGTCATCGTCCTTTTCCTGTTCTCCGCCGGCGTGCAGCGCGTGGCCCCCGCCGGCTCTGTTCGAGTTCCACCGCAAGCTTCAATTTCCACAGCGCGTCGTCCCACATCTGCTCGAGCATGCGCCCGACCGGGCCGAACGCCTCCCGGTTTGCCCGGTAGAAGCGCCGCTGCCCGTCGGGGCGAACGGCCACGAGGCCCGCGTCCGATAGCGCACGCAACTGCAGCGAGACCGCGCCAAACGTGACGTCGGGCATCGCGCGGGCGATGTCGCCGGCGCTGCGATCCCCGTCCCACACGAGACGCAGAATCTCGCGCCTTCTGGGGGAGGCGATGGCGGCCAGGAGCGCCCGTTCGTCGAGCACGGCAATATTTTAGTTATAACTAAAATACAATGTCAAGAAAAAGCGGAAGCCTTTGGGAGTTGGAAATTGGGAGTTGGAGTTGGGAGTTGGGAGTTGGAAGTTGGAAGTTGGGCGTTGGAAGTTGGGCGTTGGAAGTTATCCGACTCCGCCCAGAATCCACGCGCGGAGTTCCCTGAAAGCCTTGCCCCGATGGCTGACCGCGGCTTTCCGTTCGCCGTCCACCTCCGCTAGCGTGCAGCCGTAGGGTGGGTACCAGAAGATCGGGTCGTAGCCGAAGCCGTACTCGCCGCGCGGCTCTCTTGCGATCTCTCCTTCGACCACGCCGGCCGCCTCGAACACCACCGCGTCACCCCGTGCGACGGCGATGTGCGCGACGAATCGTGCCGCGCTCGTCGTCAGCCCTTGCGATGCCAGCTCACGATATATGACCGCGAACTTGGTCGGATAGTCCGTGCCGTGCCACCTCGCCGAGTGCACGCCGGGCGCGCCGCCGAGTGCATCGATCACGAGACCGGAGTCGTCCGCCACCGCAGGCACGCGGAACTGCTGCGAGTAATAGAGCGCCTTCAGCCGCGCGTTCTCGGCGAAGGTTGCGCCAGTCTCCTCCGGCTCCGGAATGGCAGGGAAGTCGTCGAGCGTCAGCAGCGCCACCGGCACGCCGGCGAGGATGCCCTTGATCTCGCGAATCTTCCCCGGATTGGTGGTGGCGACGAGCAGCCGATTGTCAGGCGGGAGGGCGCCCGCCGTTTCACTTTCGGACGACATCCCCGACGATCGACCGCTGGATCTCGATCAGCTGCTTGATGCCCGTGTCGGCCAGCTCCATCAGCGCGTCGAGCGCGCGGCGGTCGAACGGCTGTCCTTCCGCCGTTCCCTGGAGCTCGATGAACTTTCCCGCGCCGGTCTTGACGAAGTTCATGTCGACCTCGGCGCGCGAATCCTCGTCGTACGCGAGGTCGAGCAGCGCTTCGCCATCGACGATGCCGACCGACGTCGCAGCGACGAAGTCGGTGAGCGGGACGTCGCGGATGAGCGCCAGCTCTTTCATCCGCTGCAGCGCCAGCGCGAGCGCGACGAACCCGCCGGTAATCGACGCGGTGCGCGTCCCCCCGTCCGCCTGGATGACGTCGCAGTCAATCCAGATCGTCCGCTCGCCGATGTCCGACAGCTTCGTGACGGAGCGCAGCGATCGTCCAATCAGCCGCTGGATTTCCTGCGTGCGGCCGCCGACCTTGCCGGCACTGGCTTCGCGCTGCGTTCGCGTGGACGTGGCGCGGGGCAGCATGCCGTATTCAGCCGTGACCCACCCCTTTCCGGTATTGCGCAGGAACGAGGGGACGCGGTCCTCGATGCTGGCCGCGCAGATCACGCGCGTGCGTCCCACTTCGATGAGCACGGACCCTTCCGCGTGCGCCAGAAAGCCGGGCGTGATCTTCGTCGGCCTGAGGGCCGAGGTCGAACGTCCATCAGTGCGTGTCATGAACCACCCATTCCAGGCTCTTTGCGAGCGGATGCCGCAGGTCGACGTGACCCGCGAGCGTATCGACTTCCTTCCCGTCGACCAGAATCTGCACGTGCGTAATCGCCGGCAGGTTCACGGTCAGCGCGTCGACGATGGAGTACACCGTCAGCGTTTCTTCCAGCGAGCCGCCCGGATGGTTCGTCGAGACCTCCGGCGAGAGGTCGACGAACGCATCGCCGTGCTCGGTGACGAACACCTGGCGAAGCCGGGTGCCGGCAGGAATCGCGGACACGAGCGGCGGCGACGGCATCAACTGCGCCTCGACGATCGCGCGCGCCTGCTCGGCCACTTCCTCTGCGTATGGCACTTCGCGCTGTGCCGGCACCAGCGAAAATCCGTCGTCGCTCACGAAGTACAGCGTCGCCGTAATCTTGCGGGCGGCGGCCGGCTGCGGCGCGTCAACGTGCGGGGCCTGCTGCGCCGTTGCGGTGGCCGTCGGCCTTGGGCGATACCACCTGGGCAGCGCGACGAACAGCACCCAGCCTATCGCGATCGCAAGGACGAGGGCGCCCCCAAACGCCAGCGCTCGACGGTTCATCGCGCCACTCCGGCGGCGGACGCACGGAATCGGACGATGCCGTCGGCCAGCGCCTGGACGATCGTGTTCTGGAACTCGTCGCCCGCGAGTTGCTTCTCCTGGGCGGCATTCGTGAGGAATCCCGTCTCGACGAGCGCGGCGGGCATGTTTGCGCCGACCAGCACCCGAAGCGGGGCCTGCACGACGGGCCGGCGGCTCATGGGCACGTGCTCACGAAGGGCCGCTTCGAGCGTGCGCGCGAGCGCAGACGAGGGCTCGAGGAATCGCCCCTGCGCCGTCTCCCACGGGATCACCTGGATGTCGCGGTTGCCGCCGCCGAGCACGGGCAGCGACTCCGGCGTGGCCGCCGTCGCGCGCGATGTGTCGTCGCTCGCGCTCAGCGAGAACACTTCCGCTCCCGACGCCCCCGGACGCGCGGATGCGTTGGCGTGGATGCTGAGGAACACATCTGCCTTGTTGTTGTTCGCGAGCGCCGCGCGCTGATCGATGTTGACGTTCTGATCGCCGTCGCGCGTGAGCAGCACGCGCACCCCGAGTCTCGACTCGAGCGCTGCCTTCAGCTTGCGCGCAATCGCCAGCGTGACGTTCTTCTCGAGCGTTCCGTTGGCCCCCTTCGCGCCGGCATCGTCACCACCGTGACCCGGATCCAGCACGATGATGCGGAAACCACCCGGCGGCGTCAGGTCGAGCAGTGGCGGCTCGGTTGTCGGGGTCTGCGGCGGCGGCGCGGGCGCCGCACCCGGCGCGCCCGGCGCCTCGGTTTGCGAGAGCAGCTCGACGACGATGCGGCCCGCGTTGGGCGCGGGCGGCGGCTGGTCGGAGACGCGGAACGACGCGAAGCGCGGCCCCAGATCGAAGGCGAGAACCGACGGCGTGTCGCCCGGATGGACGCCCAGCAGGACGTCGTTCGGTGTAATCCGGATATCGCCCACGTCGAGCGCGTCGGCGTCGAATCGCAACAGCAGCCGCGTGCCTTCCTGGGTGAGCGTGTGCGGGGTTGCGGGGGCGACATCGACGGTCACGCGGGTCAGGCCGCCGAGCGCTTCGCCGCGAGCGGCCACGCGGGGCAGCCGCACGTCGCCCACGAGGAGCAGCCGCGAGGGCTTCCGCAGCTCGACGCGCTGCTGGCTGATCGGCGCGAGCGCTCTCGACACGAAATCGACCGGGACCAGCCAGAGGCGCCCCTCCCGGACCGGCGCGGCCGGGAGCGAAATCATGCGTCCGCCGACCGACGCGAGCGGCTGCTGCGGGGTCATGACGATCGTCTGGCCGTTGGTCGAAACCGTGATGCCGCCGGCCAGCGTGTCCTCGCGCACCGCCAGGTTGAACAACCGCGCCAGGTCGTCCAGCGCGAACATCTCCTGCCCGTTCACGACGTGGACCGCGAGCGGCTGGCGTCCGCTGCGCGTCACCACCGTGTAAGGCGTGACGGGCGCAGGCGTTTGCGCCGCCGACAGGACTGTGATGATGGAGACGGCGACGACAATGGCCGCCTGTAACACCTGAAAGAAACGAAACGGCACCCCGCAAGATCATATAGCGCGGCGGGGCTGCGTTCGCCGTATAATCGCCGCAATCTCGGCTGGAGGCAGTATGAGCATTACAGGGAAACGGTTCGCCACCACGGTGTGCGTGCTGCTCGGGTTCGGTGTGTCGCAGGCGTTTGCGCAGGGTGGCTTGACGAAGCCGAAACAGGGCCAGGGCGGCAGCGTGGTCAAAGGGTCTGCCGGGACCGGCGGCTCGCAGGGCGAAAAGGGGCTCGAGCACTGCGACGCGCCCATGGGCGCGATGGCGGTCGTGGAGCCGCAGAACGAGGTCCTCGCTGCGCTCGGCCGCTATCACCTCTCCTCGCCCGTCAGCTTGATCCGTTTGATGATCCAGCAGTCGAACTGCTTCATCGTCGTCGAGCGCGGCGTGGGCATGCAGAACATGATGCAGGAGCGCCAGCTCTCCGAAGCCGGCGAAGCGCGGAGCGGGTCGAACATGGGGAAGGGCCAGATGGTCGCGGCCGACTTCATCCTGACCCCCAACGTCGTGTTCTCGGAGAACAACGCCGGCGGCGTCGGCGGCGGCATCGCGAGCGGGTTGTTCGGCCACAAAGTCGGCGCGGTCGCGGGCGGCCTGAAATTCAAGGAAGCGCAGACCAGCATGCTCGTGGCGGACTCGCGCAGCGGCGTGCAGGTGGCGGCGGCTGAGGGCAGCACGAAGAAGGCCGACCTCGGCGTCGGCGCCGGCGTGTTCGGCGGCTTCGGCGGCGCGGTGGGCGGCGGGTACGGGAACACGAACGAAGGGAAAATCATCGCCGCGGCGCTGCTGAACAACTACAACAACATCGTCCTCGCGGTGCGCGCGGATCCGGCGCTCAAGAGGAATGTCGGGTCGCTGAAGCAGGAGGCGGCGGCGGGCGGTGCGAAGAAGTCCGCCGGCGGCTACAACGAAGGCGACGTGCTGGTGCCGAAAATCGCCAACGTCAAGCTGTACGCTGACGCGAGCGACACGTCGAAAACGGTGGCGACCCTCGCACGCGGAGAAGAGCTGGTCGTGATCGGCGAGGCGAAGGACGGGTACGTGAACGTCCAGAGCAGCAACGCATCGGGGTGGGTGAAGGCGGTCCTGGTCACGAAGCGATAGGCGTTCGCCGTTCGTCGTTTCTTGCTGGCGGCGCCCTATCGGGCGCCGCTTTTTTGTACCTGACCTGCAGCGGGCCGACCGCACGCGGCAGGCGGCGAAGGGCAAACCGGCGCGAAATTGACAACCGACGCCGCTCAGGTGTTAGATGCCCTGCGCCCCAATCCATGCCCCCCATTCCTGCGGCAGCAGACGGCAGGATCTCCCACTATCGAATCCTGTACCCGCTTGGCGCCGGAGGCATGGGCGAAGTGTATGCCGCCATCGACGAGACGCTGCAGCGCCGCGTCGCCCTGAAGGCGATCCGCGTCGACCGACGCCTGGATGAGGATGCCCAGGCGCGCTTTCTCCGCGAAGCACGGATTCTCTCCCAGCTCGATCACCCCAACATCTGCCGCGCGTACGACTACCTGCGCGCCGGCGATCATGACTGGCTCGTTCTCGAACTGATCGACGGCGAGAACCTGAAGGAGGCGCTCGAGCACGGGATCGACAGGACGCAGAAACTGCGGATTGCCGAACAGATCGCGTCCGTGCTCGTCGCCACTCACGAAGCGGGCATCGTCCACCGGGATCTGAAGCCCGGCAACGTGATGGTCACGCCGACGGGCGACGTGAAGGTGCTGGACTTCGGCCTCGCGCGTCCCGACGCGGGCCGCGTCGCGGCGCCGGCGGATTCGGCTGCCGCGGCCCTTCAACTGCTGACCGTGCCCGACACCGAGGTCACCAGGACGATGAGCTCCGGCTCGGTCGCCGGCCGGTCGTCCTACGAAACACAGTCCGAGGGAATCACGGGAACGCTCGCCTACATGAGCCCTGAGCAGGCGCGCGGCGAGGCGGCGACGACCGCGAGCGACATGTTCTCGTACGGCCTGCTGCTTCAGGAACTCTTCACCGGCGCGCGGGGGTATCCGGCCGGGCTCGAGCCGTCCGCGCTCGTGGAACGCGTCCGCGCGGCCCGCGTCGAACCGGTGCGCGGAACGAGCCGCAACCTTGCGGAGTTCCTCCGATCGCTGACGGCGCTCGCGCCGGCACAACGGCCGACGGCGGTCGATGCGCTCGCGCGGCTTCACTGGATTCGCGACACGCCGAAGAGGCGGCTGCGATGGACCGCGGCAGCCATCGTTTTGCTCGGCGTCGCGGCCGGCGCCGTCAAATACACACTCGATCTCAGGCGCGAGCGCACGATCGCCGTCCTCGCGCGGGAGGACGCCGAGCGGCGACGGGCCCAGGCGGAGGACCTCATCGGCTTCATGGTCGGCGACTTGCGGACCAAGCTCGCGAAGGCGGGCCGCCTCGAGCTGCTCGAGGACGTCGGCGGCAAGGCGATGTCGTACTTCGCATCGGTGCCGCCAGGCTCGCTGAGCGGCGAAGAACTGTCGCGACGCGTGCAGACCGTGTATCAGATTGGCGCGGTCCGCCAGGCGCGCGGCGATCTCAAGGGCGCGATTGAGTCGTACCGCGAATCACTTGCGGAGGCGGAAAGCCTTGCGGGCAGGGACGCGTCGAATTCGGACTGGCAGCTCCGCCTCGCGTACGCGCATTTCTATCTCGCGGATGCGCTGCGCCGCGAAAACGATCTCGACGGCGCGATGGCCCACCTCACGCAGTATCGCGCGATCGCCGAACGTCTCGTCGCACGCGATCCGTCGAATGCCACCTACCAGCTCGAGCTGTCCTACGCGCAAGGCAACATCGCGGCGATCGCGGAAGCCAGGGGAGACTTTGCCGCGGCTCGTGAGAGCCTCGAACGCGCGCTGACGATCCGGCAGCAGCTGGCCGCGAGGAGCCCTGGCAATCGGGACCGTCAGCAGGACCTCGCCGTCATGCACAATCGGTTAGGCGTCGTCCTCGATCGCATGGGTGAAGGAGACCTCGCGCTGCAGCACTACTCGGCGGACGCCGAGATCCGTGAGGCGCTGGTTGCACGGGATCCGCGCGACCAGTCGATCAAGGAGGCGCTCTACGTCGCGCTGAGCTACGTGTCGCGGGCGTACGAGGATCGCGACGACCTCCAACAGGCACTCGCGTATGCGCGCAAAACGCTCGACGTCACGTCCGCGCTGACGGCGCTCGACTCCGCCAACGCGGACTGGCAGCGCGATTTCGCCGCCGCCGAGAATCGCGTCGGGAACGTGCTCCGCTGGACCCCCGCCGTCGAGGAAGCAAAGTCGCGCTTC
>JAICSD010000490.1 GCA_025937075.1 Vicinamibacteria bacterium
CCGAAATTGGAGGAGAGCCCCGCGTGGCACCCGACTTGCCGACGAGCTTCCCCCGAACGAGTGCAAACCCCGGGAACGCGCGCAGCCCGCATCGATCCTGCGAACGGGCGCGGCTGCGCCGCAGCGGTCTTCCCGATTTCACGTGTACGACCTCGCAGGAACAGGACAACCACGGTGCTTCGCAGAGCGAAGGCCCTGGTCGGCCTGGACATCGGGTCGAGCGCCGTCAAGGCGATCGAGCTGAAGCCAGCCGGCAAGGGCTACAAAGTCACGGGCTTCGGGAGCGAGCCGGTCCCGCCGGACAGCATTGTCGATGGCGCCATCATCGACGCCGCGGCCGTCGCCGATTCGATCCGCCGGCTCTTCGAGAGCCGCAGCATCAAGACGAAGGATGTCGCGGCCTCGCTGTCGGGCAACGCCGTCATCGTCAAGAAGATTGCGCTGCCCGTGATGACGGAAGGGGAGCTGGGGGAGTCCATCTACTGGGAGGCGGAGCAGTACATCCCGTTCGACATCCAGGACGTCAACCTCGATTACCAGATTCTCGATAAAGGGGATCCGGCCTCGGGCAAGACGACCATGGACGTCCTGCTCGTCGCGGCGAAGAAGGAAAAGATCGCGGACTACACCGGCGTCATCGCGCAGGCCGGGCGGGCGGCGGTCGTGGTCGACGTCGACGCGTTCGCCCTGCAGAACGCGTACGAGGTGAACTACGGGATCGAGCCGAACGCCGTCGTCGCGTTGCTGAACGCCGGTGCCAGCGCCACGAACATCAACATCCTGCAGGGCGATCAATCAGTTTTCACGCGCGACATCGCGATCGGCGGCAACGCCTACACGGAGGCGCTCCAGCGCGAGCTGAACCTGCCGTTCGAGAACGCGGACTCGCTCAAGCGCGGCGGCATCATCGAGGGCGCGACGTACGAGGACGCGCGGCCGGTGCTGCGGGCCGTGACCGAGAACGTGATGCTCGAGATCCAGAAGACGTTCGACTTCTACAAGTCGACCGCCCCGTCCGATCGCATCGACCGGATCATGCTGAGCGGCGGCGCATCGCGGGCGGAAGGGTTCACGGAGATGCTCGCGGAACGGTTCGCGACGCCCGTCGAGCCGTTCGATCCGTTCAAGCGGGTGACCTTCGACAGCAAGAAGTTCCAGGTGGACGCGCTTGCGGAAGTGGCCCCCACGGCGGCCGTTGCGGTCGGTCTCGCCCTGCGCCGGGTGAACGACCGATGATTCGCATCAACCTCCTGGCCGTCGAGCGCGAGCGGACCAAGACGCGCGTTCGCACCGTCATTCCCGCGGCACAGCGCGTGACGATTGGCGCCGGGCTCATCCTCCTCCTCACGGCGCTCGTCATCGGCTGGTGGTTCTGGTCCCTCCGGACCGAATCCGCGCGCCTCGACGCCGAGATCGCGCGCGCCGAGGTGGAGACGCAGCAACTGCGCTCGGTCCTCGGCCAGGTGCAGAAGTTCGAGACGCGGAAGGCGCAGTTGCAGCAGCGCGTGACGCTCATCGAACAGCTCCGCCGCGGACAGACGGGGCCGGTCCACGTGCTCGACGAGGTCAGCAAGAGCATCCCCGATCGGCTGTGGCTCACCACCATGGTCCAGAAGGACAAGGAATTCACGATCGAAGGGCGGACGACGTCGTTGACGGCGCTCTCCGACTTCGTCGCGAATCTCGAGAGCAGCAACTGGTTCAAGCGCCCGGTCGAGATCCTGGACAGTCAGGTCGAACAGAATCCGCAGGCCGGCGATCTGGTGCGCTTCACGATTCGGGCGCAGTTCGAGAACCTCGACGCGCCCGCGCAGCCGAAGCCGGGGGCACGCCCGACCGGGGCCGCAAGCCACTGAGGAGGATATGGATCTCTCGCTGACCAAGCTCCCGTGGTATGGCCAGATCGGCGCGTTCGTCGTCGTGTGCGCGGGCGCGGTGTTCGGCTTCTGGAACTTCTATGTCTCGGAGGTCGACACGGACATTGCGATGCGGCAGACGCACCTGACCGCGCTGCGCGCGGACATCAACAAGGGTGTCGCAACGGCACGGCGCCTGCCGGAATTCCAGGCGCAGGTGACGGATCTCGAACGGCGTCTCGAAAGTCTTCGAGCGGTGCTGCCGGAGCAGAAGGACGTCGCGGACACGCTGCGTCGCCTGCAGGGCCTGGCCACGCAGTCCAACCTCACGATCCTGCGGTTCACGCCCGCGCCACAGAAGCAACAGCCGCTCTACGCCGAGGTGCCGTATCGCATTTCCGCCGAGGGCACGTACCACAACCTCGGGCTGTTTTTCGATCGCGTGAGCAAGTTCCCGCGCATCATCAACGTGGGCGACATCGCCATCCGCGCGGTGCAGCAGCCCACCGCGACATCGACGATTACTGCCGACTGCACGGCGACGACGTTCGTCCTGCAGGAGGCGCCGGCCAAGGGAGGCCGCGGCGTTCCGCCGCCGGTGCCGCGATGATGAGCATCCTGCTCCTGACCGGGGCGCTTGCCGTCGTCGCGCAGGCCGTCCCGCTGCAGCCCGGTGCGGCGGCGCAGGCGCCGAGACCGCCCGCGGCAATTGCCGCCGCGAAGGACGCGGCCGCGAAGGTCGAGGCCGCGCAGCAGAAGAATGCTGAAGCGCTGAAACCGGCGCCGCAGCCATCATCTGCGCCCGCACCCGCGCCCGCTGCCGCGACATCATCGCCGCAAGCCGCGGCGCCTGCGGTAAGTCCGGCTGGCGGCTCCGCGGAACCGACGGTCGTTCCGGCCGCGCAGGGCGCGTACGCCTACGATCCGAACGGCCGCCGCGATCCGTTCGTGAATCTCCTGTCGCGTGGCAGCGACATGCGCGCGACGGGTGCCACGCGTCCGCCTGGCCTGCCCGGCCAG
>JAICSD010000525.1 GCA_025937075.1 Vicinamibacteria bacterium
ACGCCGGTGAGGAGCAGCGAGAGCTGGCCGGTGTTGCGGCCGTTCAACGGCAGCGCCTGCAGCGTCGTGCCGGAGATGACTTCGCCGACCGTCGCGGTCTCGGTCTGGAGGACCGCCGACTCGCCGGTGACTTCGACCGTTTCTTCCACGGCGCCGAGTTCGAGTTTGAAGTCGACGCGCGCGATCTGATTCGCTTCGAGCTGAATCGGCTTCGTCGCGGCGGTCTTGAATCGCGAGAGCTCGGACTTGACCACATAGGTGCCGACGGGTAGTCCGTTAATCGTGTAGTTGCCGGCCTCGTTCGAGACGGCGGTGTAGTCGACGTTCGTCGACTGGTTCGTCGCCGTCACCGTCGCGCCAGGCACGGCCGCGCCGGTCTGATCGCTGACGAGGCCCGTCAGCGATGCAGCGCCCGTCTGCGCGAAGGCCGCAGCGGGCAGGAGTCCGAGCGCGAGCAGCAGCAGGGCGCTGGACAGCAAACGCGAACACTTCATGGTTCCTCCCTAATCGGGGCTCCGCCCCGAACCCCGGCTCGCGGGCGCGCGGTGCGCGCCGCCGTTATGCGGACGATCGTACAGAGATCCCGCAAACTGCCCGCATAACGGCCCAAGTGTGCTGCGTACCATGGCCGCAGGTGGCCATCTGAGTCAAGCGAGATGACGCGGAAGTCCGGGGCGTACTGGTAGGATTACGCGGCGCAGCCATGGATCGCAGAGCCTTCGTCCAGATGCTGGCGGCAGCCGCCTCGGCACCGGCCCGGCTGTTCGCGAGCGAACGCGGCGGTCAGGCCGTGCCGCGCACCGCAGACGAGCGGCACACCGACCTGCCCCGCCTCGAGATCGTGACGCCATACAAGCCCTCGCCGAACCCAGGCATGCCGGGTCCGTTTGCGGGTCGAGTGATCACGGTCGGCTCCGACAAGTGCGTGGATACGTCGACCGGTGCAGCCAACGCGGACGACGTCCGCGAGATGATGGCCCGCGGCATGCGGACGCTCACGGGCGCGGCCACGGTCGAGGATGGCTGGCGCCGCTTCTTCACGCCAAGCGACATCGTCGGCATCAAGGTGAACTGCGGCGGATATCCCTACTGCATCTCGGCGTATGAGATCGTTGCGGAGACCGTCGGGCAGCTCATCACTATCGGCGTCCCCGTGTCGCAGATCTACGTCTACGAACGGTTCCAGAATCAGCTCGACGAGGTGAACTACGCGCCGCACCTGCCCGAAGGAGTGCAGATCGTGGCCGCGGAGCGCGCCAACCGCAACGTGGACAACAGCGGCTATGACCCGGACGTCTATCTCGAGGCCGCGTTCTTCGGCGAGGACGACACGCGGTCGAACATGATGCGGCTCGTCTCGCGGCGGCTGACGAAGATCATCAATATTCCGAACATGAAGGACCACGGCGCGGCCGGTGCGACCGGGTGCCTCAAGAACATCGCGTACGGCAGCTTCTCGAACGTGGCGCGGACGCACCAGCACGGCAAGACGTACACGCTCTCCGCAATCGGGACGCTCGCGAGCGTCGAGCCGCTCCGCTCGCGGACCGTGCTCCAGATCATGGACGGGCTCCGCGGCGTGTGGCACGGCGGCCCCTTCGCGCGCACGACGAAGTACGTGTTCTATCCAAAGCAGATCATGTTTGGCACGGATCCGGTCGCTATCGATCGCCTGCTCCTCGACATCATCGACGGCGAGCGCAAGTCGCACGGCGCGATCTCGATCTGGGATCGATCCCCTTCGTCGCTGCGCTTCGACGACACGCGCGCGCGCGACGCGAACCCGAACGTCAACATCCTCATTCGCGAGCCGGGACACGTGGAATACGCGTCGACGCTCGGCCTCGGCGTGGCGGATCTCTCGAAGATCAAGGTGGAACACGTCACCGTATGACGCCTCTGCTGCTCGCCCTCGCCCTGCAGGCGGCAGCTGCGCAGGGGCAGCCTGCGACCTGCATCTACTGGACACAGCCGATCGAGAGCCGCGCGGCGCTCGAGAAGGTGGGCGTCCGGCACATCTGTGTGCCGCCCGAACAGCGCGATGCATGGCGCGCCGCCGGGTTCGATGCGAATGCCGTCTCCAGCGAGGAGTTGCACGCGCGCGTCGCGCTTCCGGTTCCTGGCGTCGCGCCGCGGACGGGCGTCGCGTCGCCGACGCGCGCGC